>NZ_DAOUCJ010000080.1 GCF_034432235.1 Thermoflexus sp.
ATGCTGGATGAGTCTCCCGCCTTCGCCGAATATGAAGCGGGGAACCTGGATGTGGCCGGTGTGCCGCTTTCCGAGATCGATCGGGTGAAGGCGGATCCCAAGCTCTCCAAGGAGCTGACCATCGCGCCGGTCCTCTGCACCTACTACTACGGCTTCAACGTCACCAAGCCGCCCTTCGATGACGCCCGCATGCGGCTGGCCTTCTCCCTGGCTGTGGACCGCAAGGCCATCGTGGAGAACGTGACCAAGGGCGGCCAGGAGCCGGCCCAGTGGTTCTCCCGGCCCGGCC
Organism: Thermoflexus sp.; assembly: GCF_034432235.1. NCBI lineage: Bacteria > Bacillati > Chloroflexota > Thermoflexia > Thermoflexales > Thermoflexaceae > Thermoflexus > Thermoflexus sp. The sequence goes on from NZ_DAOUCJ010000080.1 coordinate 290, forward strand.
TGCAGGCGGCGCCCACTCTCCAGACCCACCCGAACCTCGGCGTGAAGTATGATCCCGAGCGGGCCAAGCAGCTCTTCCAGGAAGTCTTGAAGGAGAAGTATGGCGGTGATGTGAAGAAATTGCCGCCCATCACCCTAGTGGTCAACCAGGTGGAGGGCCATATCAAGATCGCCGAGGCCATCCAGCAGATGTGGAAAGAGGTCTTGGGCGTCGAGGTGAAGCTGGAGACCCAGGAGTGGAAGGTTTTCCTGAAGACCCTCCAGACGGATCCACCGCAGATCTGGCGGCTGGGCTGGTGCCAGGATTACCCCCACGCCAGCAACTTCCTCAAGGACGTGTTCTATTCCACGTCCAGCAACAACCACACCAAGTGGGGGAATCCGGAGTTCGACCGCCTGGTGGACCAGGCGCTGAAGGAGACGGATGAGGCCAAGGCCCGGGAGCTCTACGCCAAGGCCGAGGAGATCCTGGTGGCCAAGGACGCGGCGATCATCCCCATCTACTGGTATACCCGCGTTACGGTCACCAAGCCGTATGTGAAGCGGACCTTCTCGGTCCTGGGCGGCCTGGAGCACATCGAGAAGTGGGATATCCAGAAATAACCGTTTCGAACAGGGGGAGGGCGGCCTTCGGTGGGCCCTCCCCCTTGTTTTCGATTCCGCACCGGGATACAACCGGAGAGGCCGGGAGCGGGCAACGCCCATCCGGCCTCTCTTGGTTTCTGGCGGCCTCTGCCCTATACTGGTCCCCCGAGGGGGCTTCCGGGCAACCGGTGCGGGATGGCGACGTTCTGCCCGGCCCCCATCCCGGGGAGAGGCCCTCCCCCCTTCCCGATTCGAGCCAGCGACGTCAGCCCTGCACTTTATGGGATAAGGAGCGCGGAGGATGATTCGCTATATCGCGCGGCGGATGCTGTGGAATCTCCTGGTCCTGTGGGTGATCACTTTGATCACCTTTGGCCTGATGCACGCGGTCCCCGGCGGACCTTTCGATCGGGAGAAGCCGCTACCCCCCGAGATCAAGGCCAACATCGAGGCTAAGTATCACCTGGATCAGCCCGTGGTGGTCCAGTATCTCTATTACATGCGCGATCTGCTGGTTCCCCGCTATTCGCTCACCCTTCCGACTTCCCTTCAGGAAGATGCGCTCATTCGCTGGAAGATCGGGCCGGGCTATTTCCTCTGGATCAACCTGGGCCCCTCGTATTCCTCCCGCAGCCGCTCCGTGAACGACATCATCCGCCAGAACCTACCTATTTCCTTCGAGCTGGGGATGTATGCCCTGCTGGTAGCGGTCGGGATCGGGATCCCTCTGGGCATCCTGGCAGCCCTCCATCAGAACACCTTCCTGGATTACCTCGGAATGAGCATGGCGATCTTCGGGGTCTCTGTGCCGGTCATCGTCCTGGGGCCGATCCTGGTTTCCATTTTCGGGGTATGGCTCAAATGGCTGCCGCCGACCGGGTGGGGGACCCCCCAGCATGCGATCATGCCGTCGATCGCCCTGGGGCTGGCCAGCTCTGCCCTCATCGCCCGTCTCACCCGGGCCAGCCTGCTTCAGGTGATCCGGGAGGATTACATCCGCACCGCCCGGGCCAAGGGCTTGGCGGAGCGCCTGGTCATTATCCGCCACGCCCTCCGGAACTCTCTGATCCCCGTGGTCACTGTCCTCGGTCCCCTCTTCGCCGCCCTGGTGACCGGGACCTTTGTGACGGAGACGATCTTTGGCATCCCCGGGCTGGGCCGATATTTCGTCACCAGCATCACCAACCGGGATCACCCGGTGATCATGGGGACGATCCTGATCTACGCGATCTTCCTGGTGATCGCCAATCTGGTGGTGGACATCACCTACGCCTTCCTGGATCCCCGGATCCGGTATACTTAAAGCAGGTTTCTCGATGGGGAGCGGGGGTAACGGAGCGGGACGTCTTCAGCGCTCCGATCGGCTTCTCAAAAAGTGAACTGCCCCGCTTCAGCTTTCATGAGGATTGAGGTGAACGATGGCGACGCAAGCGATGCGCCGAGGCGCGGAAGCCCTTGCCGTCCCCACCCGCCGGCCAGTCGGGTTCTGGGAGGACGCCTTCTACCGGCTCTCCCGCAACCGAGCGGCCATGGTGGGGGCAGGGATCGTCATCCTGCTGATCCTGGTGGCCATCTTCGCCCCCCTCATCGCCCCCTATCCCTACGACAAGCAGGTGCTGACCGACCGGGATAAAGTCCCCGCTTGGATGGTGAAGGTCTTCCCCTTCATGGAGCCCTACGCCCGGATCAGCGATCGCTACCTGCTGGGGGCCGACTACGTGGGGCGGGATCTTTTCAGCCGTATCATCTACGGAACCCGGGTGTCCCTGACGGTAGCCTTTGTGGGCCCGTTGATCAGCCTCCTTGTGGGAACCACCTATGGGTTGATCTCCGGCTATTTCGGCGGCCGTCTGGACAACATCATGATGCGCCTGGTGGATGTCCTCTATGCCTTCCCCGGGCTGCTGTTCATCATCCTCCTGATGGTGTTCTTCCGCCAGGTCCCCCAGGAGGCCCGATCGATCTGGGATGCGATACGGATTCAAATATATAAGGTCGACGCCGCCTTCGGGGGGATGCTGTTCATCTTCGTGGGCATCGGGCTGACCGCCTGGGAGAACATGGCTCGACTGGCCCGGGGGCAGGTCCTCTCTGTTCGGGAGAAGGAGTTCATCGAGGCCGCTCGGGCCATCGGGGCCGGCCATCTTCGGATCATGTTCCGTCACATCCTGCCCAACATTATCGGCCCGCTCATTGTGGCGGAAACCCTGGCCATTCCCTCTTACATCACGACCGAGGCCTTCCTCAGTTTCATCGGCCTCGGGGTGAACCCGCCCACCCCCAGCTGGGGATTGATGATCTCCCAGGGTGCCCAGGCGATCCGCACCTATCCCAACCAGGCCCTGGCACCTGCGCTGGCTCTGGCCATCACGATGTTCGCTTTCAACTTCCTGGGGGATGGGCTGCGAGACGCCCTGGATCCGCGCATGCGCGGCACGCAATAAGGCCAGGGCTTGCCCGGTTGGGCTTCCACGGGGCTGAATGGCCCCTCCAGATGGGGCGGGGCCGGCGGGGGCCTTCGGTGCCCTGCCCGGCCCCCAAAGTCCCCTGGAGAAGCCGGCGGTGTTCCATCCTCACCGCGGAGGTTCGGGATGGGACGTCTGATGAGCGAGGTGGCGATCGTCGGCATCGGCTGGAGCGGTTTCCGCTCGATCACCCCCGACCTCTCGTTCCGGGAGCTGATGTTTGAGGCTGCCGCCATGGCCTACGCTGACGCCGGGATCCATCCCCGCCGGGATCTGGACGGGCTGGTCACCGCCGAGGAGGACTTCCACGAAGGCATCGCCATCAGCGATGAATACGTCCCCGACCAGATGGGAGCCGTCCTCAAATCCGTGCACACCATCGCCGGCGATGGCCTCCAGGCCCTGGCCGCCGGGGTGATGCAAATCGCCTCCGGCGCCGCCCGTATCGTGGCCGTCGAGTCCCACAGCAAGGCCAGCAACATCCGGAACCTTCCCCAGATCACCGCTCTCGCCATGGATCCGGTGTTCCAGCGCCCCCTGGAGGCTCACCCCCTCTTCATCGCCGGGCTGGAGATGCGCCGTTACCTGGAAGCCACGCGCACGCCCGCGGAGCATGTGGCCCAGGTGGTGGTCAAGAACCGGCGCAACGCTATGCGCAACCCGCGAGCGGCCTTCCCGGCAGTGCTCTCCGTTGAGGATGTGCTGGGCAGCGAGCCCCTGGCGGAGCCCCTCACCCGGCTGATGGCGGCGGAACCAGCGGACGGATGCGTGGTGCTGGTCCTGGCCCGGGGGGATATCGCCCGATCCCTCACCGATCGGCCGATCTGGATCCGGGGCATCGGATGGGCGACGGATTCTTACAGCCTGGAGAACCGGGATTGGGAGGGAGCGCGTTACCTGCGTCGGGCAGCCGAGCTGGCCTATCAGCAGGCCGGGATCCGATCCCCCCGCCGGGCTTTCGCTTTCGTCGAGGTCGATGACACATTCGCCTACAAAGAGCTCCAGCATCTGGAAGCCCTGGGCCTCTGCCGTCCGGGGGAGGCCGGCTGGTGGACCGCTGAGGGGGCCACGGAGATTGAAGGGGAATTGCCGGTGAATCCCTCGGGGGGTTGCCTGGGCGAAGGGCATCTGCTGGATGCCTCGGGGCTGGCCCGGGTGCTGGAGGCCGTGCTTCAGCTCCGGGGAGAGGCCGGCCCTCGCCAGATCCCGAACGCCCATACCGCCCTCGTGGCCTCATGGCGAGGGCTGCCCACCGCCACCGGGGCGGTGGCCATCCTGAGCCGGGAGCCGTAAGGGATGCAGCGAAGCGCCCCGCGCCCTTTCCTTCCATCCGGCCGCGTCAGAACCCGATGGCCGACGTTGGGATGAGCACACCCTTTCGCCATCGGGGGAAGGGAGGAAAGTTCCTCCCGGGAAGAATAACCTCAAGGGATGTGGCCGGAGGTGCCCATGGATTCGGAGGAACTGCGGGCGCGATTAGAGCAGCTGGAAAGCGAGGTGATGGTGCTCAAGCATGTGATCCGCCTTATCCTGGCCGCTCATCGGCGCAACCTTTCCCCTTTTCCCAGCCAGCGGTTGGATCCGGAGACGGTGCGGCAAGTGCGACGGGAGATCCAGGCCCAGTGGGCTCAGGAATGGCATGATCTGATCACCCCCAACTCGAGGTCCCTGTGAGAGCTTACGTTCTGGACACCCATGCCCTGATCTGGTATCTCACCCGGGATGAGCGATTGAGCCCGGCCGCTCGCCGCGCGCTGGAAGAGATCGAACGCGGGGAAGCCCGAGGCCTGATCCCGGTTGTGGTCCTGCTGGAACTGATCCGGATCGAGGAGAAGGAGCTGATCCCCCCGCTCTGGGAGATCGCGATCACGACGCTTCTGGGAGAGGGGAGATTCGAAATCGTCCCCCTGGATCTCAGCCTGCTGGCCCTGGTTCGGGAACTTCCCGAGCTGGAAGACCTGCACGATCGGGTGATCGTGGCCACTGCGCAGCGCTACAACGCGGTGCTGGTGACCTACGACGAGACCATCCGCCAGTCCGGGCGGGTGGAGACACTCTGGTGAACTGCCCCCAGGGATCCGAAGAAGCCGCGGAAGGGCTCTGGGAGTTGAAAGACAAAGGTCCTGCTCCAGATTCCAAAACCCATAGTAGGAGGAAGTGGGTCATGGCGGGACGACGGGTGGCCATTGTGGGCGCTGGGATGACCCAATTCGTCCGTCGGGCCCTGGAGACCGGCCAGGAGCTGGCCTGGGAGGCTGCCAGCAAGGCGCTGGAATCCTGCGAGATGACCCTGGATCAAATTGACGCCGTGGTCCTGGGCTCCGCTCCGGACGCCTTCGATGGAGTCCATATGAAAGTCGAATACCTGAGCCCCGGGGCAGGGGCCTGGGGCAAACCCACCATTCGGGGATATGTGGGTGGTGGGACAGGGGTCTTCGCGGCCATCCAGGGCTGGTATCACATCGCCAGCGGGATGTTCGATACGGTGCTGGTGGTGTGCGAAGAGAAGATGTCCTCCTGCCATCCCCATCCCCAGGCCGCCTTCAATTACATTTTCGATCACACCCTGGAACGCCCGCTGGGCCCCAACCTCCTGTGGATCTTCGCCCTGGAAATGAACGCGTATATGACCAAATACGGGCTGACCAAGCGGGATATCGCGATGGTGGCCGTGAAGAACAAGCGGAACGCCGCCGACCACCCCGCCGCCCAGCTGGGAGATCCCCACATCACGGTCGAGGATGTGCTCAACTCGGAGGTGCTGGCCTGGCCCGTCCAGCGGCTGGATGTCTCCCCCACCAGCGATGGGGCGGTGGCCATCGTGATGGCCGCCGAGCATATCGCCCGGCGGGTAACCAGCAAGCCCGTCTGGGTCGAAGGGGTGGGCTGGTCGCTGGATACGCAATACTGGACCAACCGGGATCTCTCCTACCCCACGTATGTCGAAGAGGCGGCCCGCAAAGCCTATGCCATGGCCGGGATCCGGGAGCCCCGCAAGGAGATCCACATCGTCGAGCCCTATGATCCCTTTGATTACAAGGAGTTGCACCACCTGGAAGGGCTGCTCCTGGCCGATCGGGGGAAGGCGGCTGAGCTGATCGCCCTGGGGATCGCCAACCGAGATGGCGATATGCCGGTGACGCCCTCGGGCGGGCTCCTGGGAGTGGGCAATCCGATCGCCGCCGCGGGTTTAATGAAGGTCGCCGAGATCTTCTGGCAGCTGCGGGGAGAGGCCGGGAAACGCCAAGTGCCCGGCCAGCCCCGGCGGGGCCTGGCCCAGGCCTGGGGCGATCTCATGCAGGTGGGCACGGTGATCATCCTGGGGATCTAAAAGCTCAGGAGGAACATCTATGGAGCGCTGGGTCTACCCGGTCACCAGTCTACGGCCTGAGGATGTGGGACAGGGGCGGGTGTGCACGACACGAGCTCCCCTGCGGGGGGAATATGCCTGGGACGCCGGGGTGGCCATTGGGCGGTTCCTAACGGAATTGAAGGCGGGTCGCCTCATTGGGCGTCGCTGTCGGGCCTGCAGCCGGGTGATGATCCCGCCCCGGATGTTCTGCGAGCAATGCTTCCGGCCGACGGATGAGTGGGTGCCCCTGGCCGATACCGGAACCGTGATCACGTTCTCGGTGTGCACCATCTCCTGGGATATGCGCCGCCTGGACGTCCCAGAGGTCCCGGCCGTGATCGCCATCGATGGGGCCTCCCCGGGAATGGGGATCATGCATAAACTCGGGGAGGTCGGCCGAACCCTCGAGGAGATCCTGGATCGGGTCCGGATCGGGATGCGCGTCCAGGCGGTCTGGAGGCCGGCCGGGGAGCGGGAAGGCGCGATCACCGATATCCTCTATTTCCGACCTCTGGAGCCATGAGGAGGCCCCCCATGCCCCTGATCGAACGGATCCAGCATCTGGATGAGGTCCGGGCCTGGCGGGGAGCCATCCAGCTGGAGGGCGTCTACACCGCGGGCGTGGCGGGGGAACGCTGGTTGCGCGGGCTGCAGGAGGGGAAAATCTACGGGACCCGTTGCCCCCGCTGCCGATACACCTATGTTCCAGCCCGACGGTTCTGTGAGCGCTGCCTGGGTCCCCTGGGAGAGGACACCTGGATCGAGGTCGGCCCGCAGGGGACCCTGGTTTCGTGGACCCGGTTGCACGTGGCTCCAGATGGCACCCGGCAGGTTCCCCCCCGGACCATCGGCCTGATCCGTCTGGACGGCGCCGACGCGGTTCTGGTGCACGAGCTGATCGAGGGCCAGGAATGGACCAGCGGCATGCGGGTGGAAGCCGTCTTCCGGCCACCCGCCGAGCGATCGGGAAGCATCCGGGATCTGCTGGGGTTCCGTCCCCTTTGATGCGGGACACCGGGGCCATCCTTCCTCCCATTTTGTGATTATATTCACAATATGGACTTGCCTGGAATCGAGGGACCCCCTATAATAGGGACAACCCTGGTCGGGATCCGGGCCGGGGCTGGAGATTATGGGGTATGAAGGTTGGCCATCCTGAGGGGGAGGGATCTGCCGCCCGAGTCCGATTTCCCCTCTCCCGCTGAGGAGAATGCCGGGATGGAGCATCACCCCTCGGTTCGGAAATCCTCCCGTTTCGGGAGGATACGGGGACGCCTGCTGCGGATCTCTTCCGACCGTGATGGGCAGGTCCCCTGGTCTATCCCGCTTCAGGCCCAGCTCAGAAAGCTGCACCATGGAGTTCGGAGAGCCCTGGCGTTCAGCGCCGCGCTATGGGCTCATTACAGCGTGCACGTCGGCCTGGTTCTGGCGGTGGGATTGCTCTATCTGGCCCTCATCCAGAGCCGGATGGCCCCGGCATGGCTGCTCCAGCCTATTCAGCTTCCGGTGCTCTCCCGAGACGAGCCGGCTTCCCCGGAGGTTCTGCAAGCGCTCCTTCGCCGTTCCGCTTATCTGGGTGGAACCCGGCGAAACAACCCGGCGCTATTGATCCGCCAGGTGGATCTCCACACCGAGATCCCGGAGCGGCCCCGGCGAGGCATCATCACCTATACCGTCCAGGCCGGCGACACCCTCTTCGGCATTGCGGAGAAATTCAAGCTGCGGCCTGAGACCATCCTCTGGGCGAACTATGAGGTCCTCCAGGATGATCCCCATATGCTGGAGATCGGCCAGGTCCTGAATATCCCGCCGGTGGATGGGGTGCTGCACGTGGTGAAGGAAGGGGAGACCCTGGAGGCTATCGCCAGGAAATACAATGTGACCCCTGAGGCTATCCGCAACGCGGAGTGGAACAACCTGATGGACGGCGGGGAGCCCCAGGTGGGCCAGGTGCTGATCGTGCCGGGTGGCACCCGTCCCTTCGCCGGATGGACCCCACCCCGGCAGGCCTATGTGGTCGTGGCGGGCGGCAAACGGCTCCCCTCCGGCGCCTGCCCCAGCGTGCAGGTCCCCCCTCTGGGCACCGGGAGCTTCGTCTGGCCAGTCAACAGCCACTGGCGCTCCGGTTATGATTTCGCCCCGTGGCACCCCGGGGTGGACTTCGCAGGACGTCTGGGGGATCCGGTCTATGCGGCGGACGCCGGCACCGTGGTTTACGCGGGGTGGAGCACCGTCGGCTACGGCAACCTGATCGTCCTGGACCACGGGAACGGTTACCAGACGTATTACGCCCACCTTAGCGCTATCTTTGTAGGCTGCGGGCAGCAAGTAGCCAAAGGGACCACGATTGGCCTCGTGGGCTCCACTGGGCGTTCCACCGGACCGCACTTGCACTTCGAGATCCGGGGGCCGGGCGGCTTCGTAAACCCCTGGCAGGCCCTGCCTCCTCCGTAGCGCAGGGTTGCTCTCCCATTTGGGGAATGAGGCCGGGCAGCGCCCGCGACGCTCGTCCGGCCTTCGCTTGCTTCCCTCAAAGCGCGCGCCTGGGGATTCCCCTATGGAGTCCTACCCTCCTCCCTGGAGGGAAAACTACCGCTCACCCGGATCGCCACATTTGGTTGTAAATTATTTCAGGCCAAGTCGCTGGATTCGAACGGAGAGAAGCGGGATGCCCACTCTCTCCATGGAAGCCTACGGCGGAACTCCTACACCGGACGCCAGCGCCTTTTCAAAAACTCTATCCAGATCCCTCCCCTGGAGAGCGGGGCTTTTCAATGTTTAAGGAGGGTGCAGGGGGCTTCTGCCGGGGGTGTCCCCCCACCTTCTCCCTCCACCTCCTGTCCGGATGGGTAAGATCTTCGAAAAGCCCTGCCTGGAGAGGGAATGAGCTTTCCACGAGGAAGGAGGCAGGGGGATGACCTGGCAAGCGGTGGCTCCTGTCCTGGGGGTCGGGCTTATGGCAGCCCTGGGGTTATATTTCGTAGGGATTGCATGCGTATACGAAGAGCTGCCCGCTGCTCGACGACGAGCCCATTTCGGGTGGTTCCTCCTGGGCCTGGGCCTGGCCGCTATCGGCTTCATCCCCTCCCCGCTCCTTCTGGGCCCGGACCTCCGGTTTACGGCGAACATGGCCCAGTTCGTGGCGCTCACCGCTCTGGCGGCTCCCTCGCTCTGGATGGGGCTGCCGGAGCCCTTCTTCCGACCCCTGGCTCGGTGCCTCCCCCTGGCGAGGGCTGGCCGCTGGCTCACCCGGCCAATCCCCGCCTATCTCGTCGCCAACCTGGTCTTCTTTGCCTGGCACACCCCGAACCTGTTCGAGCCGGCCTCTCGCAACGTGGCCTTCTGGGTCCTTAAGCAGCTTCTTTTCCTACTGGCCGCACTGCTGGCATGGGGGCCGGTGCTGAGCCCGACCCCGGCCTGGCCCCGCCTCTCCGAGCCCGGCCAGGTCCTCTATCTCTTCTTTCTGGCCATGCCAACCACCCTGTTGGGCGCCCTCTTCACGTTCCCGGACGCCCGCATTTACAACCCCACGGCTCTGGGATTCGAAGTGTGCGCGCCATCCTCTCTGGAGGATCAGCGGCTGGCGGGCCTTTTCATGTGGGTGCCCGGTGCCCTGATCTACCTCGGGGCCCTGACCCTGGTGTTCTTCCGGTGGTTCGGAAAGGAGGAGCGCTGAGCAGACCCGGGCTCACGAATCCGCGACCCAACGGGGGAACGGCCGGGGCCGTCGGGGCTCCTCGCCGCCCTCCAGCAGATGGCGCCCCCGCCGCAAATCCGCCTCGTGCTTTAAAAGGACCGCCAGGGTGCTCTCCAGGGTTTTGCGATCGAGATGCTGCGCGTTCAGGGCCACCAGCGCCCGCGCCCAGTCCAGCGTCTCGCTGATGCTGGGCTGCTTCTTGAGATCCAGCCGCCGCAGGCGCTGGACCAGCTCCACAGCCTGCCGGGCCAATTGGGGGGCGAGCTCCGGCACCTTCAGGCGCACGATGGCCAGCTCCTGCTCCAGGGATGGGTAATCGATGAACAGGTAAAGGCAGCGGCGCTTCAGGGCCTCGCTCAGCTCGCGGGTGTTGTTGCTGGTGAGGAAAACCATGGGGATATGCTTCGCCCGGAGGGTCCCCAGCTCGGGGACGCTCACCTGGAAGTCGCTGAGAACCTCCAGGAGAAAGGCCTCGAACTCGGCATCAGCGCGGTCGATCTCATCGATGAGGAGAACCACGGGCTCCTCGGAGAGGATGGCTTTGAGCAGGGGACGGGGGAGCAGGAAGCGCAGGGAGAAGAAGACGTCTTCCTCCTGGGCGATGCGGTCGGCAGCTTCCCGCAGGGTTGAGGCATCCGCCAGCGCGGCGTTGAGCTTATCCCGCAACAGCTGGGTGTAAAGCATCTGCTTGGCGTATTCCCACTCGTAAAGGGCCTTGGTTTCATCCAGACCCTCATAGCACTGGAGGCGGATCAGGGGACGGCCGGTGGCGGCCGCCCATGCTTTGGCAAGCTCCGTCTTGCCTACCCCTGCAGGGCCCTCGATCAGCACCGGCTTGCCCAGGCGCTCGGCGAGGAAAACCGTCGTGGCGATCTCATCGGAGGCGATATACTGCTGGGCAGCCAGCCGTTGCCGGACCTCCTCGATCGAAGCGACCATAAGCCCCCCTTCCCAGATCCCAGCCCCATCCAGCGGCCGGTCAGATTGCTGTTCATTCTAAAGGAACAGGAGAAATCCCGTCAATTTCTGTGAGAGGGCAAACCTGCTTCAGATGCCGACGCCAGTCGCCTCTGGGAGGCCTGGCATCGTGGAAGATCCCCCCATTCGTTCAAGAACTCACAAATTGATCCGGCTATCGCCGGTAGTCTGAACTTTTCCTGAACTTGAAAGATGTAAGGTTTACACACGCGAAGGTAATCCATCCTCTTCATCTGGGAGGAACCCATGAGCGAGCTGACCGCACGCGATGTGATCATGCGAATGCCGGAGGCCTTTCAGCCGGACAAGGCGCAGGGGGTGAACGCCACCATCCAGTATTCCCTCACCGGCGAGGGGGGCGGCGACTGGTATATCGTGATCGCTGAGGGCACATGCTCCGTCCACGAGGGCAAGGCGGAGAAGGCCGATGTGACGCTGACCATGGACGCGCAGGACTTCGTGGACATCGCGACCGGGAAGCTGGATGCGATGAAGGCGTTCATGAGCGGCAAGCTGAAGGTCAGCGGCAATATGATGCTGGCCACTCGCCTGACCTCTTTCTTCCGCACAGGATGAGAGGCCGTTCGCGAAGGCTTTTTCCCTCTCCTCTCTATGGGTTGTGGCAAGAGAGGAAAGGGGGAAGCCGGGGGCTTTCCCAATCAACAGCAGGAGGAAATCCCCGCAGGCTGGAGGGCGAGGCGCTGCTCTCGGTCGAGCTGAAAGGAGGGAGGTGGTTATGGAGGAGCGGCGATGGCATCGCTTCTATGATTTCTGGGTGCCACGCTCGTTGACCTATCCCCGGCAGCCCCTGAGCGCCCTCATGGATTTCGCGGCCAATCAGTATGGGGATCGCACCGCGACGATCTTCTACGGGGCGGAGATGACCTATCGGGATCTCCGGGCCCATTCCATTCGCCTGGCCACCGCGCTGGACGCCCTGGGAGTCCGGCCCGGGGATCGAGTCGGGATCATGCTCCCGAACTGCCCCCAGTTCTTCATCGCCTTCTATGCTATCCTCCGCCTGGGCGCCGTGGTGGTCCCGCTGAACCCCCTCTACGTGGAGCGGGAGCTCCGCTACGTGGTGGAAGACAGCGGGATGCGGGCGCTGATCGCCCTGGACACGATGGCCCCGAAGGTCATGGCCGTGCGCGAGCAGGCCGGGCCGGAGCTGGTGATCTTCGCCGGCCTCCAGGATTCCATGCCGGAGGCCATTCGCCCCCTCTATCTCCAGCGGGTCCAGGCCCAGGGGATGAGCGTGGAGACGCCGTCCGGTCCGGGGCTCTACCGCTGGGCGGACCTGATGGAGCGAGCGGGGGAGCGCTTCTTCCAGCCGCCCGTGAACCCGGTGGAGGACGTCGCCGTCCTTCCCTACACGGGCGGGACCACCGGCCTGCCCAAGGGGGTGATGCTCACCCATTTCAACCTCTTCGCCAACGTCATCCAGGCTTACGTCTGGGCGCGGGAGTTCGTCCGTCGGGGGGAGGAGCGCTACCTGGTGGTGCTTCCCCTCTTTCATTCCTTCGGCATGACCTCGCTGATGAATGTGGGGATGTTCAATGGGGCGACCTTCATCCTGCTGCCCCGCTTCGACGTGGAGGAGGCGCTGAACGCGATCCGCACCTATCAGCCCACGTTCCTGCCCGCGGTGCCCACGATGTATATCGCCCTGCTCAACCATCCGCGGGCCGCCGAGGCCGGCCTGGGCTCCATCCGCCTATGCAACAGCGGGGCGGCCCCGCTGCCGGTGGAGGTCATCCAGCAGTTCGCCCGCTTCTCCTCCGGCGCCTTCATCGAAGGCTACGGCCTGACGGAGGCTTCCCCCATCACGCACATCAACCCCATCATGAACCTCAAGAAGCTGGGAAGCATCGGGCTCCCCATCCCCGACACGGATGCCCGCATCGTGGATGTGGAGACCGGGACGCGTGAGCTGGGGCCGGGCGAGATCGGCGAGCTGATCATCAAGGGCCCGCAGGTGATGAAGGGCTACTGGAACCGGCCGGAGGAGACGGCGCAGACCCTGCGGGACGGCTGGCTCTACACGGGGGACATCGCCCGGATGGACGAGGACGGCTACTTCTATATCGTTGATCGCAAGAAGGATATGATCCTCACCGGCGGCTTCAACGTCTACCCGCGGGAGGTGGAGGAGGTCCTGTATGCCCATCCCGCGGTCCTGGAGGCCGCCGTGGTGGGCGTCCCGGATCCTTACCGTGGGGAGGCGGTGAAGGCCTACGTGGTCCTCAAGCCCGGGGCGCAGGCCTCCGAGGAAGAGATCCTGGAGCATTGCCGCAAGAACCTCGCACCTTACAAGGTTCCCCGGAGCGTGGAGTTCCGGGATTCCCTGCCCAAGTCGATGGTGGGAAAGGTGCTCCGGCGGATGCTGCGGGAGGCCGCGCCGGCGATCGCTGCGCCCTCGCTGACGGTGCCGCCGGATGTTCCCATCCGCGCGTTCTTCATGGAATGGGTCCCCCGGCTCTTCGAGGCGGCCGTCGCCGCCGCGCCCCCGGAGGGGATGGAGGGAACCACCCTGATCGTCCGCTACCGGGTGGATGGAGAGGTCTTCACGCTGCGGGTCGAGGACGGCAGGCGCCTGACGGTGGTCGAGGGGGAGACCGAGGAGACGCCCCATGTGGAGCTGATCCTCCATCCGGAAGCGCTGCGAGAGGTCATTGCCGGTCGCCTCTACATGGGGGACCCCCCCTACCTGGCCTTCCAATCCCGGCGCCGCTTTGAGGCGCTTCAGCGCCTGAAGGGGACGGTGCGCCTGGAGCTGGAACGGCCGGATGGAACCCTGTGGCAGGCGACGGCCATCTATAACGGGGCGGCGGAGCCCTCGGGCACCCTGCGCATGACCACCACGGATTACAGCTCGATGCAGCGCGGGGAGCTGGATGGCCAGGTGGCTTTCGCGACAGGCAAGCTGCGATGGGAGGGCGACTTCACGCTCCTCATCGGCCTGCGCACATTGAGGGAATGATGCGAGTTCTCTCCTCGCGCTGCTTCGCCGTGGAGGAAACGTTAGGGGCCGGGAGCGCGGCGATCGGCTTCGATCCTCACTGGAGGGAGATGGCGATGATCTCGTTTGAGCCAACGGATGAACAGCGGATGCTGATCCAGACGGTCCATGCCTTCGCCGAGGAGCACCTGCGCCGGGTCGCGCGGGAGTGCGATGAGAGCGGGCAGATCCCGGAGGATGTGGTCGATCGCGGGTGGTCCATTGGACTGCTTCCCAGCATGATCCCGGAGGCCTATGGGGGCTTCGGTGAGCCGTCGGCGCTGACCAGCGTGCTGGCCCTGGAGGAGCTGGGTTGGGGTGATTTCACCCTCGCCCTCTACCTGCTGGCGCCCCACGCGGTGGCCCTCCCGATCCTGCTGTATGGAACCGAGGAGCAGAAGCGGACCTATCTCCCCCGCTTCTGCGGGGAGCGTTTCGTGGAAGCGGCGGCGGCGCTGATCGAGCCCAGCTTCCTGTTCGATCCCTTCCAGCTGAAGACCACCGCCCATCGGGAGGGAGAGGCATACGTCCTGAATGGGGTCAAGATCGGCGTCCCCTTCGGGGCGGAGGCGGAACTGCTCCTGGTTTACGCCAGCGAGGACGGGCGCACCCAGGCCTTCCTGGTAGAGAAGGGGACGCCGGGACTGGTGGTGAAGGGGCGCGATCGCTACGCCGGGATCCGGGCCCTCCCGACGTATGAGATCGCCCTGGAAGGATGCCGCGTTCCGCTCTGCCAGCGGATCGGTGGGGACTCCGGGATCTCCATGGAGCGGCTGCTGGAGCGATCCCGGGTGGCACTGGCCGCCCTGGCGGTCGGGCTGGCCCGCGGCGCCTTCGAGTATGCGCGGGATTACGCCAAGCAGCGGGTGCAATTCGGTGAACCCATCGCCCACCGCCAGGCCATCGCCTTCATGATCGCGGAGATGGCCATCGACATCGACGCCGCCCGCCTGATGGCCTGGGAGGCCGCGTGGAGGATCGACCGGGGGGAGGATGCAGCCCGGGAGGCCTATCTGTGCAAGCTCTTCGCGGACGACATGGCCCTGCGCGTAACCGACGGCGCGGTCCAGACCCTGGGCGGCCACGGGTATATCCGGGATCATCCGGTGGAGATGTGGTTACGCAACGCCCGGGGCCTCCCCATGCTGGAAGGGATGGTGATGGTATGAAAAGATGGAGATCCTGTTCCACCCATGCGCCCGAGGAGGTGCTGCATGATCAGCTTTGAAATCCCGGAGGAAATCCAGCAGCAGCGGGAGATGGCCCGCATGATCGCCGAGCAGCTGATGCGGCCCAACGCCCGCTACTACGATGAGCACGAGCACGAGATCCCCTGGGACTTCGTGAACACCATGTGGCCCATCGTGCAGCAGGACTGGATCCGGATCGTGCGGCGGGCGGAGCGACAGCTGGCCGGGGAACAACCGGCGGAGAAGAAGCGCGAGGGGCCGCGGTATGACAACCTGCGCATGATTTTCCTGGTGGAGATGCTGACCTGGGGCGACGCGGGCCTCTATCTCTGCATGCCCGGCCCGGGCCTGGCCGGCTATTCGATCAACGCCGTGGGCACGCCGGAGCAGAAGGTTCGCTTCCTCAAGCGCTATACCGAGGGCGGCCCGAAGTGGGGCGCCATGGCCGTGACCGAGCCCGGAGCCGGCTCCGACGTCTCGGCCATCCAGACCACGGCGAAGCGCGAGGATGGATACTGGGTGCTGAACGGGGAGAAGATTTTCATTACGAACGGCTACCTGGCCCTGGAGGCCTCGGATGGGATCGTCGTGGTCTGGGCGACCATCGATAAGACGGCGGGGCGGGCCGGGATCAAGCCCTTCGTGGTGGAGGCGGGCACGCCCGGGGTGAGCATCACCAAGCGGGAGCACAAGCTCGGCATCCGGGCCAGCGACACGGCGGCCATCCGCTTCGACAACGCCCGTATCCCCCTGGACAACATCCTGGGCAGCCCGGAGATCCTGGACACGGCGCGCACCGACGGGTTCAAGGGGGTGATGGTGACCTTTGACGCCTCCCGGCCGGTGGTGGCCGCCGGCGCCCTGGGCATCGCCCGCGCCGCCATCGAGTTCACCAAGGAGGTCCTGGAAAAGGAAGGGATCCGCATCCGCTACGGCCTCCCCCGGCATCAGCTGACGGCCATCGAGCGGGACGTGATGGAGATGGAGGCCATGCACAAGGCGGCGTGGCTGCTCACCCTGCGGGCCGGATGGATGCTGGACCAGGGGAAGCCCAACGCCCTGGAGGCCTCGATGGCGAAGGTGAAGGCCGGCAAGGCGGTGACCTGGATCACCTACAAGGCCGTGGAGATCCTGGGGCCGCTGGGCTATTCCACCCGCTACCTGGTGGAGAAGTGGATGCGGGACGCCAAGATCAACGACCTCTACGAGGGGACCGGCCAGATCAACACCCTCATCGTCGCCCGCCGGGTGCTCGGCCTGACCAGCCGTGAGCTGAAGTAGGAATGCCGGCATGCGGAGCCCGCCTTCAGGAAGGCAAAAAGCCGTCACGCATTTCGAGAAAAGGCGCATCGAAGACCCGAGGAGCCCGTTTTCCCGCGAGTATATGTGTATTGTGTATGTGTATGGTGTATAATTACGAAAGACCAATAACTAGGAGGCGGGCAATGCTGCGCCGGATACAGGCAATCCTGGAGGAAGAGCAATACCGCTGGCTGCGCGACGAGGCCGAGCGTCGGGGCCTTTCGGTCTCCGCGCTGATCCGGGAGGCGGTTGAGATGCTGCGGGGGCGCCAGGCCTGGCGGCCGCTGGATGAAAGCCCGTTCTGGGAGCTGGTGGGCGCTGGGAAGAGTCACCAGAAGGGTCCGGCGATCAGCGAGAACGTTGACGATTGGGTCTATCCTCTCCCTCCTCATCGCCGGCCACGCCGCTCTCGATCTCGATCGTAGAGGTGGTCATGGATGCGACGCCGGATCCTGGTGGACACCAGCGCGTTGTTTGCCCTCGTGGACTCGCGGGATCCCCACCATGCGATGGCCCGCGAGACCGCTATTCACTATCGGGACGCTGAGCACATCCTTCTGGATCTGGTGTGGATAGAGACCGTCACTCTGGTGAAAAGAGCTCTGGGTTCCCGCCTGGCGATCGAGGTGGGGAAGAAATTGCTGGAAGGCCCCCCTTTTGTCGTCTACCCGATTAAGGGTGAGGATTTCCAGGAAACCTGGGCGCTATTCCAGCGTTTCTACGACAAGGAGTGGGGCTTCGTGGATTGCGCCATCCTGCACATGGCCCGGCGACTGGGAGTGTCTGAGGTTTTCTCATTTGACCGGCATTTTGATCAGATGAGCAGGTTGGGGATCCGGCGAATCCCATCCCCCAGGCATTAGGGAGGCAGGCTCCGGATGCGAATCGATCTGCGGGATCAGGTGGCGATCATCACCGGGGCCTCGCGGGGGATCGGGCAGGCCATCGCCCGAGCCCTGGCTGAGGCCGGGGCGAAAGTCGTGATCTCCAGCCGCAAAGCGGAGAACCTCATCCCCGTCGCCGAGGAAATCCGCGCCCTGGGTGGAGAGGTCCTGGCGGTGCCCGCCCACACCGGCCGCATGACGGAGGTCGAGCGGCTGGTAGAGGAGACGGTGAAAGCCTTCGGGCGGGTGGATATCCTGGTCAACAACGCGGCGACGAACCCCCACTTTGGGCCCACCCTGGACGCCGATGAGGGGCAGTGGCAGAAGATCCTGGAGGTGAACCTCCTGGGCTACTGGCGGATGGCCAAAGCGGTGGTCCCGGTGATGCGAACTCAGCGGCGGGGCAAGATCCTCAACATCGCCTCGGTGGCCGGGCTGCGCCCATCCCCCGGGATGGGTCTCTACGGCGTCTCCAAAGCCGGGGTGATCATGCTCACCCAGCTGCTGGCCCTGGAACTCGCGCCGGACAACATCCAGGTAAACGCCATCGCGCCGGGGGTGATCCGCACCCGCTTCAGCGAGCTCCTCTGGAGCACGCCGGAGATCTCCCAGCGCATCCTGCAGGCTACCCCTCAGGGCCGCTTCGGGGAGCCAGAGGAGGTCGCCCGCCTGGCCTTGTTCCTGGTCTCCCCCGCTGCCGATTTCATCACCGGGGCCGTCTACGTCGTGGATGGCGGGCTCTCGCTGACCGGCGGGCTGGCGTAAGAAGATCCCGGAGGAAAAGAACGCCGGCCGTCTGGAGCTCAGCTCGAAGAGCGGGAAGCCTGGCCCTGAGGCGGCGATCGGCTTTGAAGCGGCCTGGAAGAACAACGCTGGAAGGAGAAGCCCGCCGATGTCCTATCGGATCCACCGGGTGTCTGGCGAGGTGCAGCTTCGGGTGCTGGAGTGGCCGGGGGAGAGGGGAACGATCCTGGCCCTCCACGGCCTGACGGGCTACGCGGAGACGTTCCTTCCGCTGATCCCGGCGCTGAATCCGCCCTACCGGGTGCTGAGCCTGGACCTGCGGGGCCGGGGGGAGAGCGAGCAGCCGGCGGATCCCCGGGCCTATGGCCTGGAGGCGCACCTGCGGGATATCGCCACCGTGCTGGAGGCCCTGGCCCCCGAGGGGGCGCTGCTCATGGGTCACTCCCTGGGCGCGATGCTCAGCCTGGCCGTCGCCGCGGAGCATCCGGATCGGGTTCGAGGACTGGTTCTGTTCGATGGGGGTCCGCTTCCCTCCCGGGCGTTCTCCGAATCCCTGAACCAGGTCCTGAACGCCCGCCTGGAGGAGCTGCCCTCCCTGGAGGCCTTCCGGGAGCTGGTCCGCTCGATGCCCTTCCTGCAGCCCTTCGACGAGCGCCTGATGCCGATCCTGGAGGCCGGGCTGGTCCGCGAGCCGGACGGCCGGGTGCGGGTGAAGTTCCCCTCCCGGCTGGGGGCGCTGGAGGCGATGGAGCTGGGATCGATCTGGAACGACCGCCTGCGCGGGTATGCCGGGCGGATCCGATGTCCGGTGCTCCTGCTGAAAGCGCCCGTGGGCACCTTCGGGCCCCACGATCGCTTTTTCACGGAGGCCGAGGAACGCCTGCTGCAGGAGGTGGTTCCCCAGGCGCGGATCGCGGAGATCCCGGACACCACCCACTACACCATCGTGCTGGGGTATCATCCCGAACGGGATCGCCTGGTGCGAGCGTTTGTGGAGGAGGTGCTGGGGTGAGCTGGGCGGAGCGGGTGCGGGACTTCGGCGGGGAAGGCCCGCTGATCCATCTGGCCGTGGCGAACGGGTTCCCGCCGGCCTGTTACCGGCCGCTGATAGAGGGTCTGGCCCCGGTTGGACATAGGGTGAGCGTCCTCCCCCGCCCCCTCTGGCCGGACGGCGAAGGGCCCCAACGGGGGGTCACCTGGTATACCCTGGCGGAGGATCTGATCCAGGCCTTCGATGCCCTGGGCTGGCGGGGGGTGATCGGGATCGGCCACTCCATGGGCGGCGTGATCACCATGGTCGCTGCGGTGCAGCGGCCGGATCTCTTCCGGGCCATCGTCCTGATGGACCCCGTGCTGATGGATCCGAAGGTGTTGACCCTCTTCCGGATCCTGCGGGCCCTGGGCCTGGGGGCGCGGCTGCATCCGCTGGCCCGGCGCGCCCGGCGCCGCCGGCGGGTCTGGCCCAGCCGGGAGGCCGCCGCAGCCCACCTGCGATCCCGCCCGCTGTTCGCCGCCTGGCATCCGGCCGCCTTCGCCGGATACCTGGAGGAGGGCCTGCGCCCTTCCCGGGATGGGCAGGTGGAGCTGGCGTATCCGCCGGAATGGGAGGTCCACATCTTCGTGAGCGTCCCCCATGACGCCTGGCGGTTCGTCCCTCGCATCCCGATCCCGACGCTGGTGATGCGGGGCACGGTGACAGACACCTTCACGGCGGACTCCGAAGCGCGTTTCCGCCGGTTGAAGCCCGACGCCCGCTTCGCGGTGATCCCCGGGAGCCATCTCTTCCCGATGGAGCGGCCCGAGGAGACCGCCAGGTCCATCCGGGCATGGCTTACGGAGATCCTGCATGGAGCCTGATCTCTGCAGGAATGAGGCTTGCCGGCCCTCTGCCTGGGGGCTTCTGGGGAAGGACATCTTCTGAGGCAGCCGGAGGGCGTCCGTTTTCATAGAAAACGGGAAAGCCCCGGGGGATGGCTCAGAAGCCCGCAGGGGGGGAGATCCACGACGCAACGCCGAACTGGAATCCAAACAGGAGGTTGAAATGGGCTACGTTATCCGACGGGTGGCAGTGATCGGCGCGGGGACCATGGGCGCGGCCATCGCGGCGCACCTGGCCAACGCAGGGTTCGCCGTGGACCTGCTGGATGTCCCGCCGAAATCCCTGACGCCGGAGGAAGAGGCCAAAGGCCTGACCCTGGATCATCCGGCGGTGCGCAACCGCATCGTCCAGGCGGGCCTGGAGCGGGCGAAGAAGGCCAGGCCGGCTGCCTTCTTCACGGAGGATCGGGCGCGGCTGGTGCGCATCGGGAACACGGAGGATCACTGGGACCGGCTGCGGGAGGCCGACTGGATCATCGAGGCGGTGGTGGAGGATCTGGCGGTGAAACGGGAGGTGATGGCCCGGATCGAAGCGGTGCGCCGGCCGGAGGCCATCGTCACCACGAACACCTCCGGCCTCCCCCTGCGGGAGATCGGCGCGGGGCGCTCTCCGGAGTTCCTGGCCCATTTCGCCGGGACCCACTTCTTCAACCCCCCGCGTTATCTGAAGCTGGTGGAGCTGATCCCCGGCCCCGCGACGAAACCTGAGGTCTTGGACGCCCTGCAGCATCTCCTGGAGGTCCGTCTGGGCAAGCGGGTGGTGCGGGCGAAGGACACCCCCAACTTCATCGCCAACCGCATCGGGTTCCTCTCCGGGGCCTTTGTTGGCCAATACGCCCTCGAGCAAGGTTACACGGTGGAGGAAGTGGATGCCCTGATGGGGCCGCTGATCGGCCGGCCTAAGACCGCTCATTTCCGCCTGCTGGATCTGGTGGGCCTGGACGTGGCGGCCTACGTGGGGCAGCACAGCATGGCCGCCCTCGCTCACGACCCCTTTGTCGCCCTGGTGAAGGATTCCCCCATGAACCGGGTGATGGCGGCCATGCTGGAGCGGGGCTGGCTGGGCAACAAGGCCGGCCAGGGTTTCTACAAGAAGGTGGAAGCTCCCGAAGGGACCCAATACTGGCCTCTGAACCTGGAAACTCTCGAATACGAGCCGCCGAAGAAGCCGCGCTGGGAGTCGGTGGGGAAGGCGCTGAAGATGGAGGATCTGCGGGAGCGCTTGCGCTTCATGGCGGGCCAGGAGGATCGGGCCGGCCAGCTCGTCCGGGATGTGATGGATTTCTATCTGGCCTACGCCGCCTACGTCGCCCCGGAGGTAGCGGATGACATCGTGGCGGTGGATAACGCCATGAAGTGGGGCTTCAACTACGAGCTGGGCCCCTTTGAGACCTGGGATGCCCTGGGGGTGGCGGAGACGGCGGCCCGCATCGAGGCCCGGGGCTGGCCGCTGGCGGAATGGGTGCGGGAATTCCTGGCTTCCGGGAACCGAACGTTCTACCAGTATGAGAACGGCCGGATGGTGGGCTACTATGACTTCCGGGAGCGGACCTACCGGCGGCTCACGCCGCATCCCCGGGTGATCGTCCTGCGGGAGCTCAAGAGCGAGGGCCGCATGCTGGAGCGCAACCCCAGCGCCAGCCTGATCGACCTGGGCGATGGCGTCCTGGGCCTGGAGTTCCACACCAAGGCCAACGCCCTGGACCCCGACATCTTCGCGATGATGCAGCGAGCCCTGGAGCGGCTGGACCGGGAGGACTGGATCGGGATGGTGATCGGCAACCAGGGGGAGCACTTCTGCGCCGGAGCCAACGTCTTCGTGATCGGCGTCTCCGCCCAGCAGGGGATGTTCGAGGCCATCGAGCAAGGCGTCCGCGCGATGCAGAGCCTGATGATGGCCATCCGTTACTTCCACAAGCCGATCGTCACCGCCCCCTTCGGGATGACCCTGGGCGGCGGGGCGGAGGTGGCCATGCACGGCGCCCGCATGGTGGCCTCGGCGGAGACCTACATCGGCCTGGTGGAGGTCGGGGTGGGCCTGATCCCCGCTGGCGGCGGCTGCAAGGAGATGATCCGCCGGGTGCTCACCCCCGCCATGCAGACGGAGAACGCGGATCCCCTGCCCTTCCTGCGGCGGATCTTCGAGACCATCGGGATGGCGAAGGTGGCCACCAGCGCCGAGGAGGGACGGGCCCTGGGATTCCTGAGCGAGGCCGACCGTATCGTGATGAACCCCGACTTCCTGATCGCGGAGGCCAAGCGGGAGGTGCTCCATCTGGCGGAATGCGGCTACCGGCCGCCGCTGAAGGCCAAACTCTACGCGGCCGGTCGGGACCTCCTGGCGGCGCTGCGTATCGGCGTCTGGCAGATGCGGGAGGCGCGCTACATCAGCGAGCACGACGCGAAGATCGGGGAGAAGCTGGCCTACGTGCTGTGCGGCGGCGATCACCCCGAGCCCATGTGGGTGGAGGAGG
Organism: Thermoflexus sp.; assembly: GCF_034432235.1. Taxonomy (NCBI): domain Bacteria; kingdom Bacillati; phylum Chloroflexota; class Thermoflexia; order Thermoflexales; family Thermoflexaceae; genus Thermoflexus; species Thermoflexus sp. The sequence goes on from NZ_DAOUCJ010000080.1 coordinate 22,836, forward strand.
AGCACTTCCTGGATCTGGAGCGGGAAGCCTTCCTCTCTCTGTGCGGGGAGCCGAAGACCCAGGAACGGATCTGGCACTTCCTGCAAACCGGAAAGATCCTGCGGAATTGACATCCGGGCCGGCGCAATTGGCCGATGCATAAAGTCCCAACCCGATGATGACGAGGAGGAGCCCCATGCGGGAAGCGGTGATCGTGGCCGGCGCGCGAACAGCGGTCGGCAAAGCCAAAAAGGGAACCCTGCGGACCACCCGCCCGGAGGTCCTGGCGGCAACGGTGATCGCTGAGGCGCTGCGACGGGCTCCCGGGGTGGAGCCGGCGATGGTGGATGACGTGATCCTGGGCTGCGCCATGCCAGAGGGCCATCAGGGCCTCAACATCGCCCGCATCGCCGCCCTCAAAGCCGGGCTCCCCGTGAGCGTCCCGGCGATGACCATCAACCGGTTCTGCTCCTCAGGGCTGCAGGCCATCGCCCTGGCCGCCGAGCGCATCATGACCGGAGGCGCGGAGATCATCATCGCCGGCGGCGTGGAGTCCATGTCCCTGGTGCCCATGACCGGGTTCACCCTGCGGCCGGACCCGGAGCTGGCCGTGGCCTGGCCGGAGGTCTTCATCAGTATGGGGCTGGGAACCGAGCGGCTGGCCGAGAAGTTCGGCATCTCCCGGGAGGATGCCGACGCTTTCTCCCTGCGCAGCCATCAACGGGCCATCGCGGCCATCGACGCCGGCAAGTTCCGGGAGGAGATCGTCCCCCTGGAGGTGGAGGTAACCGAGCCGGCGGAAGATGGACGAGGGGTGCGACGGAAGGTGATCTTCGACACCGATGAAGGGCCCCGGCGGGATACCTCGATGGAGGCGCTGGCGAAGCTGCCCCCCGCCTTCAAGAACGGAGGCGTGGTCACCGCCGGGAACTCCTCCCAGATGAGCGATGGGGCGGCAGCCGTGGTGGTCATGGAGCGCCGGCGGGCGGAAGCCCTGGGTCTCCGGCCCATCGCCCGTTTCGTGTCCTTCGCCGTGGCCGGCGTCCCGCCGGACCTGTTCGGCATCGGGCCGGTGGAAGCCATCCCGAAGGCCCTGCGGATGGCGGGCCTGCGCCTGGAGGACATCGACCTCATCGAGCTGAACGAGGCCTTCGCCGCTCAGGCCCTGGCAGTCATCCGCCAGCTGGAGATGGATCTGGAGCGGGTGAATGTCAACGGAGGCGCTATCGCCCTGGGCCACCCCCTGGGTTGCACCGGAGCCAAGCTGACGGTCCAGATCCTGAACGAGCTGCGCCGGCGTAACGGCCGCTACGGCATGGTCACCATGTGCATCGGCGGCGGGATGGGCGCGGCGGGCATTTTCGAGATGCTCTGAGCGGTGAAATTGTTCTCTCCCCCGGGACGGGCCCTCGGCGGAATCGGCGAGGAAAAGGGCCCGTCCCGAGGGTTGACAACAGCTGCCCATTTTGTGATCTTGCATTGCATTATAACTCTTGATCATCCCCCACGGCCATGGAATCCAGCGGGCGCTGGAGGTCATCGGATGCGAGTCGTCCAGGCCTTTCGGTTCGAGCGGGATCCGAACGGGGCGCAGCGGGTGGCCCTGGCCCGGCACGTGGGGGCCGCCCGCTTCGCCTACAATTGGGGTCTGTCCCGATGTCTGGAAGCGCTGGAGCAAGGCCTGCCCCTTCCCTCCGCCGCCCAGCTCCATAAGGCGTGGAACATCTGGAAGCGAGAGAACGCCCCCGGGTGGGTGGAGGTGTCCAAGTGCGCCCCTCAGGAGGCCTTCCGGGATCTGGAGCGGGCTTTTCGCAACGGGCGGCAGGGCCGGGC
>NZ_DAOUCJ010000081.1 GCF_034432235.1 Thermoflexus sp.
CACCCACTTCACGCCTTCCCAGAACGCCTTGGCCCCCCGTTGAATCCCCGGCCACACCACCTCCCGCCAGCAATCCAGGGGATGCCTCACACACCACCCCAGATCGCGTCGCGTCTCCCCCTGCCCCGTTCCCCCCAACCCCTCCCGCGCGCAATCCCAGTCCATCCGCTTCGCGCACTCAAAGAAATGCGCAATCGTCTCCCCCACCGTCCGCCCGGTCGACTCCGAAGCCCGATAAGTGATCCAGAAGGCCACCGCCCCCATCAGGGCCAGGATCACCAGCCCGATCGCCACCCACTCCAGCGTCTGCAGCCCCTTCTCGTCCAGCCACCAGCGTTTCCCTTCCCCTGCCTTCATCGCTCACCTTCCCGCTGAAAGCTCAACGGGATGCCCTTGCCCTCCAGCGGAAAACCCGCATCCCTCAAGGAGTCAACGGGTCATGCCTCCTCCTCCGGCGCCTGGATCCAGCGCTCCCCTTCCACCCAGATGCGCGGCTGAGGATCGAACAGATCGGGCGACCAAGTCACCCCATGTTCCTCAAGGCGCCGCAGACAGAGGGCCGGACGATACCCCGTCGCCGCGAAATAACCCCGCACCCGCTCTTCATCTTCCGCTGTCCCCACCGGTCGAAACACATAGATCGGCTCCGTTCGGATCAGGTTCTCCTGGACCCCGACCACCTCATCGATCCGGATCACCTTGCGGGTGCCATCGACCAGGCGAGCGACCTGGACCACCAGGTTGAAGGCGCAGATCATGCGTCGGAGGGCGGCCTCCGGGAGATCGGCCCCCTCCCGGGCCATCCGCAGCATGGTCTCCAGCCGGGCGAAGGCGTCCTCCGGCGAGTTGGCGTGCAGGGTGGTCATGGAGCCGGGATGGCCGGTGTTGATGGCCTGAATCATGTCCAGGGCCTCGCCGCCCCGCACTTCCCCCACGATGATCCGATCGCATCCGCAGGGCGTTGATCACCAGATCCCGGATGGTGATCTCCCCTTCCCCGAACTCATCGGCCGAGCGGGTCTCCAGACGGACCCAGTGGGGCCGGTTCAGGCGGAGCTCTGCGGTGTCCTCGATGGTGATGAGGCGCTCCTCCTCTGGAATATAAGAGGCCAGCAGGTTAAGCAGGGTGGTCTTCCCGCTGCCGGTGCCGCCGATGACCAGGATGTTCAGCCGGGCCTGCACGGCCCGCCGCAGGAAGATGGCCATCCGGCGCTCCAGAGAGGCCCGACGGATGAGATCCTCGGGGTGGATCAGCTCCTTTCGGAACCGGCGGATGGTGATCACCGGTCCATTGAGGGAGAGCGGCGGCAACACGATGTTCACCCGGCTTCCATCCGGCAGCCGGGCATCCACCAGAGGGCGCTTCTCATCGATGCGCCGGCCGGCGTGGGCGGCCATCACCGCCGCCATCTCCATCAGCTGCAGCTCATCCCGGATGTTCAGGCGATCGGGAGAGACCGGCTGCAGCTGGCCCTGACGCTCCACAAACACCTGGCGGGGGCCATTGATCATGATCTCGGTGACCGAAGGATCCCGCAGCACATCGGGAGGCAGGCGCCCCTCCAGGGGATCCACCCGCATGGCCGCCTCGATCCGATCCACCTCCGCCGGATCGACCCAGCGGCGCATGCGGCCCAGGCTACGCGGTCGCACCCCAGTGGGCGTGAAATATCCGTAGGCCCGCCCCATCTCATCGATGCCGAGCTGATAGTAGACGAACAGATCCTTGAGGATCAGCTGATCTCCTTTCAATCCCTGGACCTCCGTAATGGTCACCACCTTGCGCTCGCCGCCCGGCAGGCGGGCCATCTGGACCACCAGATCGATGGTGGCCAGCTGCTCCCGGATCGCCCGCAAGGAGAGCTGCTGGGCCGCCTCCGCCCACATGACCATCGTCTCCAGCCGGGAAAAGGCCTCCTGGGGAGAGTTCGCATGCACCGTGGTCATGGATCCCTCGTGGCCGGTGTTCATCGCCTGGAGCATATCCAGGGCCTCGCCGCCCCGGACTTCCCCCACCACGATCCGGTCCGGCCGCATGCGCAGGGAAAGGCGGACGAGGTCCCGGATGGTGATCTCGCCCTTTCCTTCCACATTCGGAGGGCGGGCCTCCAGGCGCACCACGTGGGGGTGCTGCTCATAGAAGCGCAGCTCCGCGATATCCTCGATGGTGATCACTCGCTGTTCGGGCGGGATAAAACCGGCCAGCACGTTGAGAAGCGTGGTCTTGCCAGACCCGGTTCCCCCGGAGACCAGGATATTCAGGCGGGCCCGCACAGCGGCCTTCAGGAAAGCGGCCATGGTCTCGGTGAGGGTGCCGTTGGCGATAAGATCCTCTATGGTGAATGGCCGTTCCCGAAAGCGCCGGATGCTCAGGACCGGGCCATCCACGGCGATGGGGGGAATGGCGGCGGCCACCCGACTCCCGTCGGGCAGCCGGGCATCCACCCGGGGGTTGCTCTCGTCGAGGCGCCGTCCCAGAGGGGCAAGGATGCGATCTATGATATGAAGGAGGTGTTCCCGGTCTTCGAACTCCACATCCTCCCGGCGCTCCAGGCGACCGAAACGCTCCACGAAAACCTCCGCCCGCCCTTCCTCCTCGGGCCGGGCCCGCCAGTTGACCATGATCTCCGTAATCTGCGGGTCGCGAAGCAAGGCCTCCAGAGGGCCGAGGCCGACGGTTTCATCCAGGATCAGGTTGACGATCTCGGCCTGCATCGTAGGGGAAAGGATCTCCCCCTCCCCCCGGATCATCTGGGCCAGCATCGCCTCCAGGCGGGCCCGAAGGATCGAGCGAGGAAGCTGGAGCAGCGCGCCCAGATCCCTCTCCTCCATCAGGCGCCGCCGATAGTGCTTGGCCAGGGCCCGCAGGGAGGACCGCTCCTCCGTCCGGGCGCCATCCCCCCGCCGCGCGGCTTCCAGTCGCTCCAGGACCGCCATCGGATTCCTCCTCTTCGGAACAGATCGCGAGATGGAGCTTCGAAAGGCCAGCAGGCTTCTTCCCCCGCGCCAGAAGAACCCCGGAAAAGGAGCCCACACCATCTGTGGGGGGACGCCAGCCTCCCGTTTCAGCGCGTGACCGTCAAAGAATAAGGGGACGGGCTGAGCCCACTGTATCGATAGACCAGCACGTAGAACCGGCCGAGATGGGCGGCATCGACCGGATAAACGATCTGCTCATTGACCCCCGCGCCCGTTCGATTGGACCAGGCCGTCCATCGCACGCCCACATCCGACTCATGCTGAAGATACAGATCCAGATCCACTTCAGATGTCACCTGGAGCGTTAAGGTGATGGGCCCCGTCGTATCTATATAAAACTGGAAGAAATCATACTGATCCGTCGGATCATTGGCATACCCCTGAACCGTGGACGGAACCCGGATGCAATTGGCC
>NZ_DAOUCJ010000082.1 GCF_034432235.1 Thermoflexus sp.
ATGTTTTAAAGATAAACTCCAGGCGACAGAACAAGGGGAGGGCGCGGACGGCCGCGTCCTCCCCCTCTTCCCTTCGAGGCGCCAGGATGGGAACCGGATGGAATCCAGACCTTTCCGCGTAGGAGGCCGTCGATGGCTCGCTCCCTTCCCCCTGAGGCCCTGCGTCGCACGGTGGATCCCCACCTCCTCCCTCTGCGCTCCACCGAGGAGCTTCCGCCCCTCACGGGCCTGATCGGGCAGCCGCGGGCGGTGGCCGCCCTGGAGTTCGGCCTCGATATCCCCGATCAGGGCTTCAATATCTACGTGGCCGGCCCCCCAGGGGTTGGCCGGATGACCGGCGTTCAGATGTTCCTGGAAGCCCGGGCCAAAGCCCAGCCTACACCCCCAGACTGGTGCTATGTGTATAACTTCCAGGATCCTTCCCGTCCCCGCGCCCTCCGCCTGCCCCCCGGGAAAGGCCGTGAGCTGCGCCGCGATATGCAACGACTCGTCGAGGGGATCCGCCGCGAGATCCCCCGGGTGTTTGAGAGCGATGAATACAACGCCCGTCGGGAGGCGATCCTCAAAGAAGTCAACCAGCAGCGCGAGGAGATCCTCCAGCGGCTGAACCAGCGCGCCAGGGCCCAGGAGATGATGGTGGAGGTGACCCCTATGGGGATCGCCGTGATCCCCCTCCTGGGCGGCCGTCCGATCACCGACCAGCAGTTCGCCGCCCTGCCCCCGGCCATGCAGGAGCTGCTCCGCCGGCGCCGGGAGGCCTTCGAGGAGGAGGTGAAACAGGCCATCAAGGAGATCCGCCAGCTGGAGCGGACGGCCCAGGAACGGCTGCGCCAGCTGAACCGCGAGGTCGCCCTCTTCGTCGTGGAAGGGCTGATGGACGATCTCTTCGAGAAATACCGGGATCTCCCGGAGGTGCTCGCTTATCTCCAGGCGGTCCGGGATGACATGGTGGAGAACGCGGATCAGTTCCGCGGCCGGGAGGAGGGCCAGGCCCTTCCCTTCCCGCTCCCCCTGCCGGCCTTCGCGGACCTGGCGCTGCGCAAATACACCGTGAACGTCCTGGTGGATAACGCCGAGCAGCAGGGCGCGCCGGTCATCATCGAGTGGAACCCGACCTTCCCCAACGTCTTCGGCCGCCTGGAGAAGGAGAGCCTGCTGGGAGTGCTGCACACCGATTTCACGCTGATCCGCGCGGGGGCCCTTCACCGGGCCAACGGCGGCTATCTGGTGCTGCCGGTGGAGGGCGTGCTCCTCAACCCCTTCGTCTGGGAAGGCCTGAAGCGCGCCCTGCGCCAGCGGGCCATCGAGATCGAGGAGCCCGGGGAGCGGATGGGCCTGATCACCACCCGCACCCTGGACCCGGAACCCATCCCCCTGAACGCCAAGGTCATCCTCATCGGCAGCCCCCTGCTTTATCACCTGCTCTACCTCTACGATGAGGAGTTCAGCGAGCTCTTTAAGGTGAAGGCGGATTTCGATATCGAGATGCCATGGGACGAGAACGGAATGCGGGATTACATCGCCCTGATCGGCACCCTGTGCCGGAAGGAAGGGCTGTGCCATCTGGATGCCGGGGCGGTGGCCCGGGTCATCGAATACGGAGGCCGGCTGGCGGAGGACCAGACCCGGCTCTCCACCCGGTTTGCGGAGATCGCCGATCTGGTGCGGGAAGCAACCTTCTGGGCCCGCAAGGCTGGCTCCTCCATCGTGACCGCCGAGCATGTCCGGCAGGCCCTGGAGGCCAAGATCTACCGCTCCAACCTCATCGAGGAGCGCATCCGCCAGCTGATCGCCGAGGGCACCCTGTTGATCGACGTGGAGGGGGCCAAGGTCGGGCAGGTCAACGGCCTCTCCGTCCTCGATCTCGGCGACTACCGCTTCGGGCGGCCGAACCGGATCACAGCCACGATCGCCCTGGGCCGGGAAGGGGTGATCGACATCGAGCGGGAAGCCCGGCTGGGCGGCCCCATTCACACGAAGGGCGTGCTGATCCTGAGCGGCTACCTCGCCTCCAAATACGCCCAGGATAAGCCTCTCACCCTCTCCGCCCGCCTCGTTTTCGAGCAGTCCTACTCCGGCGTGGAAGGGGATAGCGCCTCCTGCGCGGAGCTCTGCGCCCTGCTCTCCGCCCTGGCCGATGTCCCCATCCGCCAGGGGATCGCCATCACCGGCTCCATCAACCAGAAAGGGGAGCTGCAGGCCATCGGCGGAGTCAACGAGAAAATCGAGGGCTTTTACTACACGTGCAAGGTCAAAGGGCTCACCGGTGAGCAGGGCGTGATCATCCCCGAGGCCAATGTCCGCAACCTGATGCTCCGGGAGGAAGTCGTGGAGGCCGTCCGCGAGGGGAAGTTCCACATCTGGGCCGCCCGCACGGTGGACGAAGCCATCGAGATCCTGACCGGTGTGCCCGCTGGGGAGCGGGGGCCCGACGGGAAGTATCCGGAGGGGACGATCAACGCGCGGGTGGATCAGCGGCTGCGGGAGATGGCCGAAACGCTGCAGCGCTTCGGCCGCGAGGAGCGCCCGGAACGGAAAGAGGCCGAGGCCCGAAAAAACGAAGAGGGATCCTCGAAGGGCGAATCCGACCGGCCGCTCCAGCGGCTCCCATCCGCGGATCCGACACGCCGCGGATTTCCATCGGATCTACCCGCCGAAGACCAGCAGGAGAGGCTTTCGCCCTGACTTCTCATCGCCGCTCAAGTAGAAGGTCCGGCGTGTTCGCTCTGAATCGTTCCATATAGGGGAAGCCTCCGTGAACAAAGCCGCGCTGATCCAGCGAATCCGGGAAGAGCGGGAACGCCTTCTGAAAGCCCTCGAGGGGCTCACCCCGGAGGAGATGACCCGGGAGCCGGTGTTCGGGGAGTGGACGGTCAAAGACATCCTGGCCCACATCGCGGTGTGGCAGGGCCGTCTGATCACCGCCCTTTTCCAGCTGGAACAGGGGCGACGCCCCAAAGACCTGACCCTCTCCGAAGAGGAGGTGGATGCCCTGAACGAGCGTTTTTACCGGGAACAGAAGGATCGCCCTCTGGAGCGGGTGCTGGCCGATTTCCACGGAACCTATCAGCAACTGCTGAAGCGCCTGGAGCGCTTCTCCGACGAGGACCTCACCCGCCCCGGCCGGTTTCCAGGCGTCCCCGAGCCGCTCTGGAAGCTCATCGCTGCCGACACGTTGGAGCATGACGCCGAACACCGGGCGGATATCGAGCGATGGCGGGAGCGGAAACGGCTATGGGGATGAGAAGAAGCTTAGGCGCCTGGCCGCTCCTCCCTCTCCAGGTCGGATAGCATTTGTCGAAGCTTTGTTTTCAGAGCAGGCAAATTTTCCCGAACAATGGTCCATATGATGCCCACATCCACAGCGAAGTATTCGTGCACCACGATATTCCGGAATCCTATCACCCGCCGCCAGGGGATGTCTGGGTAGCGTTCCCGGAGGGCTTCGGGGATCTGACGGGCTGCTTCGCCGATGATTTCGAGATTGCGCACGACAGCATCCACTGTACGCTCATCTGCAGCAAACCCTTCCAGATCTAGCCCGGCTGTGTAACGTTCAATCCTGGCAATGCCCTCCAACATGTCTGCAACAAAGAGGCGCACATCCCGTTTAGACATGGATGATCTCCTCTTGCACGCTCTCCCACAGTCGGGGCTTACGTTGCAACGCTGCTTCAGTGATCAGATCTACCGGCACCCCAAGCAACGCTTCCAGATAATCGCGCAGATCCACAATTTCCCAGCCAATAGGCCGTTCGAAGGCCACCAAAATGTCCACATCGCTCAAAGGCGTGGCATCGCCACGGGCATAGGAGCCGAACACGGCCAGCCGCGCCACGCCGAAGCGCTCTCGCAGCTCGGCCTTGTGTTCGGCCAGCATGCGACGAATCTCCGCCAGGGTCTTCATGGGCTCACCACCGGATGAGGGGTTTCACCAGCTTCCACGGAGGCTTTACCGGTCCACCATGGGTGCATCTTCAAACTCCACCAATGGGAGTGCCTGCTTTAAATTTTAGCGAGATGGAGGGGAGGGTGCGCATCTCAGCTTTCCCCCAGTTCGCCTTTCCGGGCGGCCAGGGTGTTAGCCAGGGCCTCCAGGGCCCGGCTGAGGCGCACCGGATAGCGGGGAGCATCCCGCAGCGCTTTATACGGCTCGGGCAGCCGCCGGAATGCCTCCTGAAACCGCTCGCGGATCTCCGCCAGGGTGGGATGAGGCCGAAGCAAGCGTCCTCCCTCCATCACCCTCTCCAGCAGCGGAACGCCTCCCTCCACCTGCTCCTCCCGAAGGGCCAGGACGTCCTCCCGCATCTGACCGTTTTCCTCATAGAACCGGAAGACCTGCTTCGGGCCGGGGAGAGACGCCTTGCCGGGGCTGAGTTTTAACGCCGGGCGATCCTCATAGGCCACCAGCTTGTAAGCCATATCCAGCCACGGCCAATCCTCCGAGACCCCCATCCGGGTTCCCACGCCGAAGGCGTCGATGGGCGCCCCGGCGCGCACCAGCTCGTCGATGCGATATTCATCCAGGCCTCCACTGGCCAGGATCCGAACCTCCGGCAGTCCGGCCTCATCCAGGATGCGACGCACCTCGCGGCTCAGGGCGAGCAGATCCCCGCTGTCCAGACGGACGCCGATCAGGCGTCGGCCCTTCTGTTTCATCTCCAGCGCCACCCGCGCCGCCCGGCGGGCGCCCTCCAGGGTGTTGTAGGTGTCGATCAGGAAGATCGAGCGCTCCGGGAACGTCTCGGCGAAGGCCCGGAAGGCCTCCTCCTCGCCGGGAAAGGCCATGATGAACGAGTGGGCCATCGTCCCGGTGATCGGTATGCCATAGAGCTTGCCGGCCAGGACATTGCTGGTGGCCTGGAATCCGACCATGTAAGAACAGCGGGCCACCTTCAAGCCGGCATCGACCCCATGGGTCCGGCGCAGGGCGAAATCCACCACGCCGCGACCTCGCGCGGCGACGATGCAGCGGGCGGCCTTGGTGGCGATCATCGTCTGCAGGTGAATCTGATTGATCACATAGGTCTCGGCGATCTGGGCCTGGATGATCGGGGCGGTGATCTCCAGGATGGGCTCATTGGCGAACACCAGCGTCCCCTCGGGGACCGCCCACACCTCTCCGGTGAAGCGAAGGGTGGCCAGGTAATCCAGGAAGGGACGGGAGAAGATCCCGGTGGATTCCAGATAGGCCAGGGCCTCTGGGGGGAAATGGAAATCCTCCAGAAAACGCAGCACGTCCTCCAGCCCGGCGGCCACCAGAAATCCCCGTTCAGGGGGAAGATCGCGCACGAACAGGCTGAACGTGGCCTGACCCGTGACGCCATGGGCCCAGTAGGCCTGGGCCATGGTCAGCTCATAAAGATCCGTGATCAGAATGCGGTCTTCCGGTTTCACCATCGCAGGCTCCACCTTCTGAAATGGGGGCACGCAGCGTTCGATCCTGAGGAGAATCAGATGATTTCCGGCAAAAACGCCTGGCGCACGTCCTCGACCTCCGGCATCGCCCGCAGGGCTTCCAGAACCTCGGGAGGAGCGGGGGTGTCCAGATTGATGAAAGAAAGGGCCGTGCCTCCCGGCCGATCCCGGCCCAGGCGCCATTCCGCGATATTGATCCCGTGCTGCCCCAGCAGCGTCCCCACGCGGCCGATCACGCCGGGCACATCCCGGCTGCGCATGAAGAGCACCGCCCCGCGGGGCAGGGCCTCCATCGGGAAATCATCCACCTGGACGATGCGCGGTTCCCCCGCGAACAGCGCGCCCACGACCAGTCGGGTTTCCCGGGTGGAAAAAACCCGACATGCGATGGCCTGCGCGTAGGCTCCCAGGATCGGCTGGGCCGCCTCTGCGATCTGGATCCCTCGCTCCTGGGCCAGGAGGGGCGCGTTTACAAAGGTGACCTCATCCCCCAGGATCGGCGTGAGGAGACCTTTGAGGAAGGCCACCCCCAGAGGGCGAAGGGCTGCTCGTAGCTCCTCTCCGCGCACATCGATCTCGGCCCGATGGATACGCCCGCGGATCAGCTGCATCTGCAGGCGCCCGATCACCTCGGCGAGGCGCATGAACGGCGCCAGCGCGCGATAATCGGCCCCCTCGGGGAAAGGCAGGTTCACCACGTTCCGGTAATCCCGTCCTCGCAGCGCATCCAGCACCTGCTGGACGATCTGACGGCTGATCAGGCGCTGGGCCTCCCGGGTGCTGCCCCCCAGATGGGGCACAGCCACCACGCGTTCATGGGCGATCAGGGCCTGCAGGATCGGAGAGCGGGGCGGCTCCTCGCTGAAGGTATCCAGGGCGGCACCGGCCACCCGGCCGCTGTTCAGCGCCTCCAGGAGGGCTTCCTCATCCACCACCGCGCCCCGCGCGGTGTTCACCAGGTAAACCCCAGGCTTCATCTTCTCAAAGGCCTGGCGGTTGATCAGATGATGCGTTTCACGGGTCAGGGGAACATGGAGGCTGATCACGTCCGCCCGGGCGAAGAGTTCCTCCAGGTCCGGGACCAGCTCGATCTGCAGGGCGGCGGCCCGCTCCTCCGGGATGTAGGGATCGAAGGCCATCACGTGCATCTCGAAGGCCCGGGCCCGGCGGGCCACCTCCGCCCCAATCCGCCCCAGGCCCACCAGGCCGAGGGTTTTGCCCGCGAGCTGGGCGCCGAGGAAACGCTCCCGTTCCCATCGCCCCTCCCGCAATGAAAGCCAGGCCGGCGGGATCTTCCGCACGAGGGCCAGGAGCAGAGCGAACGTGTGCTCGGCCACCGCGATCGTGCTGGCCCCCGGGGTGTTCATCACCAGGATCCCCCGCCGGGTGGCGGCCTCCAGATCGATGTTGTCCACCCCGATGCCGGCGCGGGCGATCACCCGCAGCCGCTCCGCCTGCTCCAGGATCCCGGAATCCAGCCGCACGCCGCTGCGCACGATCAGGGCATCGCACGTCCGAACCAGCTCCTGCAACTTTTCCGGGGAGGGTCGCCGGGCCTCCACCACCTCCACCTCAGGATCCTCCCGCAGCAGGGCGAACCCCTCTTCATCCAGAGGGTCGGTCAGCCCGATCCGCCAGCCCATAGGTGAACCTCCCGGCTGATGCGAACGAGGTTTTCCGTCAGGGTTCCATGCCTCATTTATGGGCATCGAGCCACTCCTCGATGTCGGCGAGCAGCGCCTCGATGTGGTGAGGCTGGATCTCTCCCATATGGGCGATGCGAAAGGTCTTCCCCTTCAAAGGGCCATATCCGGAGGAGATCACCTTCCCTCGAGACCGCAGGAATTCATTTAATGCGCTCACATCGATGCCCCGGGTATTGGCCACACATGTCAGCGTCCACGAGCGATAGCCGTCCTCGGCGAAGAGGCCGAAGCGTTCCATCGCCCACGCCTGGACGCGCTCGGCCATCCGGCGATGGCGCTCCCAGCGGGCTTCCAGCCCTTCCTCCAGGATACGCGCAAACTGGAGATCGGCTGCATAGAGCAGGGAGATGGCCGGCGTGGCCGGGGTCTCCCCTCGATCCGCGTAGCGAACCAGGGTGAGCAGGTCGAAGTAATAGCCTCGATGGGGGACTTCCTTCGCCTTCTCCAGCGCCCGCTCAGAGACCGCGCAGAAGGCCAGCCCGGGCGGCAGGGCCAGGCATTTCTGCGAGGAAGTGAGCACGAAGTCCAGACCCCAGGCATCGGTCTCCAGCGGAGCCCCGCCCAGCGAGGAGACCGCATCCACCAGGATCAGCACCTCGGGGAAGGTCTGGCGCACCGCCCCGGCGATCTCCCGGAGCGGGTTCATCACCCCGGTGGAGGTCTCGTTGTGCACCAGGGTGATCGCCTCGACATCCGGATGATCCTCCAGCGCCGCCACCACCTGCTCGGGGCGGATCCCCTTTCCCCATTCGATGGAGACCGGAACGGCCTCTTTGCCGTTGGCCAGGGCGACCTGATACCAGCGCTCTCCGAAGGCGCCATTGATCAGGCACAACACCTTGCGGCGCACCAGGTTGCGCACGGCGGCCTCCCATAGACCGGTGCCCGAAGCGGCGATGAAGAAGACCCGTCCGCGAGTGCGGAAGATGGCCTGCAGGCGGGGGAGGATCCGCTCGAAGAGAGCTGTGAACTCCCGGCTCCGGTGGCCGATCATCGGCCGGGCCTGAGCCCGCGCGATCTCCTCCGGAACGTAGGTGGGGCCTGGGATGAACAGCATGGGAGCCTGCTCCATCGCACACGCCTCCCGAGAGGTTAAAGGGGAACATGGAGGGCCATCGGCCTCAGGGCATGCTCGCCCATGCCCGCAGGAACCGCTCGTGGCGCTCGGGATCCCGAAAGCGCGCCCGCCCATCCCGGAACGCTTGCAATCCCTCGCGGAGCACGGCCTCGGCCGGCGTGCCCTGCAGCCGGCGCGCCCGCTCCGGCGAGAGGGCCAGCGGGAGAACCGGCGCGAGGCGATCGCAGGCGATATAGACATCGGCGGATTCGGCGATCGCAGGTCGGTGGAACACCCCACCGAACCCGACGAAGAGATGAACCATGGGGCGGGCAAGGAGATCGGTCGCACCGTCCCCCACCAGCATCAGCCGTCGGCCCGGGGCCCGAAACCCCGAGAGGAGACGTGCTTTGCCATCCTGATGGAGAAGCGGAGAGGGCTCCACCCCGGCCACCGGTCCTTCCTCCCCCTGCCACCATGCGCCGGCGAACGGATCATAGCGGACGCGAACCGCGTGGACGCGCTGGGGAGGGATCCCCAGAAGCCATCCCAGCCCTCGCACCGCCTCCTCCAGTCCGCTGCTCAGGAGATGAACAGCGATCCCACCGACATGGAGGGCCTGAAGGACCTGAGGGGCGTCGGGGATCAGGTTCTCCCGGTAAATCCGGACCAGGCGGCGGATCTCCGCCCGGGTGGGACGGATCAGGGCGAGGCGCTGCTCATACACCGCCTCCAGAGGCAGACGGCCCGCCATGGCGGCTTCCGTAAGGGCCGCCACGATCGCCTCCTGGCCCCGCAGCCGGGCCAGCTCCACGATCCCCTCCACCCGCACCAGGGTCCCATCGCAATCCAGAAAAACATGGGTGCACGAAACCCAGCGCGCCGGCCCCTCCCTCATTCCCCTGGCTCCGTGAAAGATTTCCCAAGATTATACCGCAAGTCGCAAATCGATGGGGTTGTTGCCGCAAGCTTCGCTATGGGGCGGTTGTCTCCTCCCCTCCTGGCTCCTCAGGTGATGGGGAGGAGAGAGGAAAAGAGATGAAGGGGTTCGCTGGAAATCCAGATTGTGAGGTAGAGTAAAAGTAAACATAGAAACTCATGTCCTGCGGATTTCTGCGCTTCTTCTCCCCCATCGGAAGGAGGTTGATGATGGAAGCCATTCATCCAGGGCTGCGCTTTGTCCGCTATGAAGATTTCCGCCGGTGGGCGGAGAGCCAGCCCGGCTACTGGATCCTGGTTCGGGGGGTGCCGATGCCCAGCCCTTCTCCTTCCCGCATCCATCAGTTGCTTTCCTTGCGCTTCGAATTGCTCCTGGTAGAGGCCGTGCTTCAGCGGGGGCTTGGGGAGGTTTATGACGCGCCGCTGGACGTGAAGCTCTCCGAGGACACCGTATATCAGCCGGACTTGATGGTGGTGCTGCGAGAACATCAGGATCGATTGCGGGAGACCCACATTGAGGGAGCGCCGGATCTGATCGTGGAGATCCTCTCGCCCTCCACAGCACGGATGGATCTGTGGGAGAAACGGCTGGATTACGAGGCGGCCGGTGTGCAGGAATATTGGGTGGTGGATCCGGACAGCCGAACAGTGGAGCTCTATGTGCGCGAAAGGGGACGCCTGATCCCGGTAGACCGGGCGCGGGGGGCCGGAGAGCTGCGCAGCCGTTTGCTCCCTCATCTGGTGGTGGATGTAGGACGGCTGTTTGAAGGATTGTGACCACTGGCGTCACGCCGCGAACTCCTCAGGCCCTTCCTCCCGGCAGCCTGTTGGAAGGAAAAAGGGGAAGGACGATTCACCCCTCCGGGATCCGGGTGGCTCGCATCCTGAAGGAATAACCGGACAGCGCGCTATTCTTCGGCTGCCAGGCGCACCACCATCTTGAAGATATCGGACTCCGTGATGATCCCGACCACGCGGCCGTTCTCCACCACGGGCAGGCCGCCGATCTTGTGCTCCAGCATCAGGCGCGCCGCCTCGTAGATCGGCGTATCGGGCGTGACCGTGATGACTTTGCGGGTCATGATCTTGTCCACCGTGAGGCGGGCCAGGAGATAGTTGAGCTCGAAGATGCTCAAGGAGGTCGCATCTGAAGGGGAGGCCTCGCGCACATCCCCCAGGGTGATAATCCCCACCAGATGGCCGTTCTCATCCACCACCGGCAGGCGGCGGATGCGTTTCTCCTTCATGATCTGATGGGCCTCCGGCAGGGTCGTGCGCGGGGAGATGGTGATGGGATTCGGGGTCATCCAGTCCCGCACCTTGTATTGCTTGAGGACGCTGGCCATGGAAGACCTCCAGGCGCAGGATTCTCCATTCAGTATAACACATCACTCTGAAAACACAGGGCTTTCTCGGTAGTCGCTCCAGGAAATCGTGACGGTCGTTTCGCCCGGGCTGATGGACTCCGCCCTTGTTTCCTCATACGGCGCAGGCCGCCTCCGGCTAAGAGGAGGGTGGGGAGACGTCGGCCGGCGAGGGATGGTAGTGGCCTTCGATCCACACCTCGCCATGAGAGCCGATCTCCTTCTTCCAGACGGGGACGATCTCCTTGAGACGATCGATGCCATAGCGGGCGGCCTCGAAGACGCCCTCATGGCGATGTCCAGAGGAGACCGCCACAGCTACCGTGATCTCTCCGACTTCCATGCGCCCTACGCGCTGCACCATGGCGATGCCGTGAATCAGCGGCCAGCGCTCCCGGATCTCGGCCGCGATCTGGCGCATCTTGGCCTCGGCCATCGGCCGATAGGCCTCGTATTCCAGGAACTCCACCCGCCGATCTCCCTCCTCGCCCCGCACGACCCCGGTGAACAACGCCACGGCTCCGGAGCGGGGAGTGATCACCGCCCGCACCAGGGCGTTCAGGTCGATAGGCCCGGTCGTGAGGGCCACAAGCTCCGGCCGCACAGGATCCCCATCCCCTCCGCTGACCGGCGGGAACAGGGCGACCTCATCTCCCGAGCGCAGACGGTCCTCGGGGAAGGCGAACTCATGGTTGATGGCCACAACAGCGGAGGGGAGATAGGGCTGAAGGGCCGGATACGTCTCCCCGACGGCCCTCAGAAGATCCGCTACCGAGGCGCCGTCCGGAAGCCAGACGGAGATCTGCTCCCGGCCGGCGCGGTCCTTCAAGGTGGCAAACAGACGGATCTGCACCTCCATCGCCGTTTCCTCCAGACCCCGAAACCGCGAAGATATGGTTAGGGGTCGCGCAGCCGGGCCGAAATCCAGAGCGCGGGATGCCCATTCTCCTCAAAGCCCTCAGAGGAGGAACGATCTTTATCCTCACGGTTCCAGAACCAGATCGCCGCTTTTCCCGCCGTGCTTCTCGATCAGGCGGATGTTGGTCAATCGCATACGCCGATCCATCGCCTTGGCCATATCGTAGATCGTCAGCGCGGCCACGGTCACAGCGGTGAGCGCCTCCATCTCCACCCCAGTGCGGGCCACGGTTTCCACCTGCGCGGTGATCTCCACCCATGGGAGCGGATGCGCTTCATCCGGCTCCCGGAGGGCGAAATCGACCAGAACCCGGGTGAGGGGCAGAGGATGGCACAGGGGGATGAGCTCGGGGGTGCGCTTGGCGGCCATGATGCCGGCAATGCGGGCGGCCGCCAGCACGTCCCCCTTCGGAAGGCTGCCCTCCCGGATCGTCGCCATGGTTTCCGGCGCCATCCACACCTCTCCCCGGGCGATGGCCACCCGATGGGTCTCGGGTTTCTCCCCCACATCCACCATCCGCGCCCGGCCGTGCTCATCCAGATGAGTGAGCATCCCATCCCTCCGCATGCCGGAGAGTCAGGCGCAAGGTCCCGCCAAGCCGGCGGTCCTAAAAGTCCACCATCTTCCCCTCATAAGCATACAGCATCAGGTGCTCGATCTCCTCAGCCGTCGGGGATCGGGGATTGGTCAGCGTGCTGGGGTCCGCCAAGGCGTATTCCACCAGGGTCGGCAGATCCGCCTCGAAATCATCCCGGGGGATCCCGCAGGCGGCAATGGTCTGGGGCTGCTCCAGCGTTTCGAGCAGCTCCAGAACCGCCCGGGAGAGCTGGAAAGCGGCCTCGGGGCCGTTCGGGCTGGGCCAGCCGATGGCCTGCAAGAGATCCATATAGCGATCCGCCGCAATCCGCGCGTTGAACTCAACTACGTAAGGAAGGAAGAGGCCCACCGCCCGGCCGTGGGGGATATCAAAGCGCGCTCCCAGCGCATGACCCAGGCTGTGCGCCAGGCCGACCAACGCGTTCCCAATGCCGATCCCCGCCATCGTGGCCGCCAGGTGCATCTGGGCTCGGGCTTCCGGATCCCCCGCCCCCTTTTGATAGGCCCGGGGGAGATAGGTGAAGATCAGGCGGGCGGCGTGCAGACACATCGCATCGCTGAAAGGGCTCCGCCATGTGCTCACGTAGCCCTCCACCGCATGGGTCAACGCGTCCATTCCCGTATCGGCGGTCAGGCGGGGCGGCATGTGCATCACCATGGCTGGATCCACGATTGCGATATCGGGCATGCTCTCACGGGATCCCACTCCCAGCTTGCGCCGTGCCTCCGGGTCCGTCAGGACCATCGCCCAGGTTGCCTCCGAGCCCGTCCCGCTGGTGGTGGGGATGGCGATCAAACGGGCACGCCGCCGCAGGCCCAGGGGCTCCATCGGGCTGATGGCCAGCGGATCCAGATCCGGCCGCTCGAACAGCACCCAGATCGCCTTGGCCGCGTCGATCACCGACCCCCCGCCCACCGCCACGATCCAGTCCGGGTTGAAAGCGCGGATCACATCCGACCCCATCCGGACCAGATGGATGGTGGGGTTCGGCTCCACCGCGTCGAAGACGTGGACCTCGAATCCAGCGCGGCGCAACCGATCCTCCACAGGCTTGACCAGGCCCAGACGCCGAACCTGGGAATCCGTGATCACGAAGGCACGTCGCCCCTCGAGCTGCTCGAGGTAAGAGAGGGCATCCTCGCCGAATACGATCTCCGGGGTTTTGAAGAACCACATGGACTTCAACCTCATTCACAGATCTTCGCAGGAGCCTGGGGGAGATTTTCCCAAGCCTTCTTTAAGCGATGAAATCCGTGGGCACGCGGGTGCAACAGAGCACCAGCTCCTTGGCCGCCCGCACGTTCCGCATGATGTTCACCATGTTCCCCCTCAACTTGATGCGACCGGTGACCAGCGCCTGGATCGGATCCAGCTTCCCCTGGATGACCTGCTTCCATACGGAATAAGGCGCGGACATCCGGTAAGCCGGGTTCCGGATGGATTCGTCGGTTACCTCAAAGGCCTCCCGACACTGGCCGTGCCACAGATCCATATACAGCACCACCGGCTTCGTCAGAGGACCTTCGGGCTCCACCACGAAATAGAAATCCCCTTCCCAGTTCTTCGCCGCCTCCGCATAGCCCGGACTTCGATTGACTTCCCCCATCAGAGCTTTGATCCATGCATCGGATGGGAAGAGAATCCCCATCGGACAACCTCCTCTGGGTGCTGCGGCCGAAATCGCTGGAAGATGGAGCACGGGGTTTCCGGCCCCGCCGAATTCTTTACTCCTCCCCACCTTGGGGCCCAAGGGCGCCATCCCGGGAATTTACGCCTTTTCCCTGGCCGCCTCGCGCTCCCGACGGGCTTGCTCAATGATGGCTTGAGCGATATGGGGAGGAACTTCCTCATAGTGGCTGAACGCCATGCGGAACACCCCGCGCCCCTGGGTGAGGGAGCGCAGCTGGGTGGCGTAACGCTGCATCTCCGCCAGCGGGGCGAGAGCGATGATCACGCTCTTATCTCCCTGTTGCTCGATCCCCTGCACCCGGGCCCGGCGGGTGTTCAGATCGCTGATCACATCCCCGGTAAACTGCTCGGGCACAATAATGGTGAATTGCATGATCGGCTCCAGGAGCACTGGGCCCGCCTGCTGGAACGCCAGCTTGAAGGCCTCGCGCCCGGCGATCTGGAAGGAGATATCGTTGGAGTCCACCGGATGCTCCTTGCCATCGTAAACCGCCACCCGCACATCCACAATGGGATACCCGGCCAGCAACCCCTGCTCCATCACGCTCCGGATCCCCTTCTCAATCGAGGGGGCGAAGTTCGAGGAGATCGCCCCGCCGAAGACCTCCCACACGTATTCGAAGCCGCCATCCCGCGGTAGGGGTTCGATCCGCAAATGAACCTCCCCGAACTGCCCCGCGCCCCCGGTCTGCTTCTTGTGACGATACTGGGCCTTCGCCACTTTGGTGATCGTCTCCCGATACGGAACCCGGGGGACACTGGTCACGATCTCCACGCCAAATTTCGTGGAAGCCCGCCGGACCGCCACATCAATGTGGGTATCTCCCATGCCCTCGAGGATGGTCTGATGCGTGGAAGGCTCCTGGCGGAGGTGAAGGGTCGGATCCTCCTCGCACAGGCGCTGAAGCGTGGGGATCAATTTGGCCGAATCCGCCTTGGTCTTGGGCTCCACTGCCACCGCATACAGCGGCGTCGGATAGATCGGTGGGGCGATCCGAACCGGATGGCTGCGGTCGCACAGGGTATCCCCATGGCCGGTGACATTCAGCTTCGGCACCGCCCCGATATCGCCCGCCACCAGCTCCGGAACAGGGATCTGCTCCTTCCCCCGCATCACAAAGATTTGAGCCAGCCGCTCGTCCTGGTTCCGGTTCACATTGAAAAGGTGGGAGTTGGAACGCACCGTGCCCCGGAAGACCCGGAAGTAGGCGAGCTTCCCCACAAAGGGATCCGCCGTGATCTTGAACACGTAAGCCACGGTCGGGCCCGTGGGGTCTGGCTGAACAATCTCCGGCTGTCCATTGGAGACAGGGAGCGCTTCGACCGGCCGAGCCTCCAGCGGCGAAGGGGCCAGCTGAACCAGGAGGTCCAGCAAGGGACCCACGCCGATGGTCGATAGCCCGGCCGCGCATGCTACCGGGACGATGCGCCCGGCGAGGAAACCCGCCTTCAATCCCCGTCGGATCTCCTCTTCGGTCAGCTCGCCGCTCTCCAGATACTTCACAATCAGCTCATCATCCGCCTCCGCCGCGGCTTCCATCAGGCGCATCCGGGCCTCTTCCGCCTCCTCCCGCAGGCCGGCGGGGATCTCGCCGATCTCGCCGCGCGGACCCCGCCGGGCCTTCATGGCGATGAGATCCACCACCCCCTCAAACGCGGCCTGGCTGCCGATGGGAAACTGAATGGGAACGAAATTGGCCTTGAAAACGCGGCGCAGGCTCTCCAGGGCGTTCTCGAAATTCGCGTTATCCCGATCCATCTTGCTGATGACCGCGATACGCGGCAACCCTCGTTCCTCCAGCGCCGCCCATGCCTGTTCGGTGCCCACCTCCACACCCGCCACGCTATCCACGACCACCAGCGCGCAATCGGCCACATGAACCGCGCTCTTCATCTCGCCGACGAAATCCAGATAGCCTGGTGCATCCAGAAGATTGATCTTGCGGCCCGACCATTCCACAGGAATGAGGGAAGCGTAAATGGAGAGACGACGGCGGATCTCTTCCTCATCGAAGTCGGAGACGGTGTTGCCCTCCTCCACACGGCCCATACGGGTGGTCGCCCCGCTCAGGAACAACATCGCCTCCACCAGCGTGGTCTTGCCTGAACCGTTATGACCCACCAGCACAACATTGCGGAGGTCCTCGGTCCGGTAGACTTTCATCGCGCCTCCCCCTGATTGAGGATGACTGCGGATCCGCTCATCCGAGCGGGAGGAGCCTCGCGTCCCCGAAGCGCTTTCATAAGCCAGCGAAGCCGGTTCAACCATCCTCTCCACACAGATGCCCCGCTCCACAACTTCAATTATAGCCGCGCGATCGGCTGTCGGAACATCTTTCCCGGCGACCCCCTCCAGCAAAAAGGAGGGAAGAATCCCTTGCAGATCAGGGGCCATCTTCGGCAGCCCCCTATCCTCGAGAATCCCCCAGCGGACAAAGCATCCCCCTCCGTCTTCAGCGGATGGCTAATGGATTCGATCCGCCTGCTGGAGACGACGAAGCAGCCGTGTCTCCAGATCCTCTTCCGGTCCCGGTGGACCCAGGGCATCCTGATGCCGGCGGATCAGGGCGACGGTAAGGGGATCACACCCGACTTCCATGGCCCACGCGGCCCCGATCTCGGGATGAGCCCGATAACGCCGCACCCGATTCATCCAGCATCGGAGGATAGGCCATCGGAAACACCCGGAACGATCGGGCTGGATCCCCACGGCTTCTCCCAGAACGATCAGCGCCCGCTCCCACGGCGTGAGCGGCGCCGCCGCCTTCCCTACATCGTGCAACAACGCCGCCTTCAATAGAGCCGGGTGCGTCTCCCCCCAGGCCATCAGGGTGCGCAGAACCGCCAGGCTGTGCCGCTGATCCCCCGGGGCCATCCGCCAGAACAGCGCTTGGGCTTCCGGAGGCAGGATCCGCGCCACCAGCGCCCGGTCTTCCTCCCGAATCCGGGCCGTGATCGCCCACCCGAATTGCCGGATGCGATACACCCACCGGCACACAGGCTCCCCTCCAAAGATCGGTCCTTTGCCTTCTATGATCATACATAAGGAGTGGATCCTTATAACCTGGAAGCCCGAGGGATCCCATTGGACTCCCCAAGGAGGGGAAGGCGATGAACCCGCTCAAATACGATGATGCGGATCGCCCGCCTGGAGGAGATGCGGGGAGTGGAAAAAGGGGAAGAGGTGGGCATCGCCCGCGCCGGGCGGCCGGTGGCCCGGTTGGTGCCCCTGCCGCCCCCGCGACGCCTGGGCCTGTTGCGGGGTCGTCTCGCCGTTCCTGAGGACTTCGATGCGCCCCTGCCTGAGGAGGTTCTGGCCGCGTTCGAGGGAGGGGGGTGATGCGCCTGCTTCTGGACACGCACGTGCTCCCCTGGGCCCTGGCGGAGCCGGAACGGCTGCCTGCACGTGTGCAGGAGTGGCTGGTATCGCCTGCAAACGATGTCCTGTTCAGCGTGGCCAGCATCTGGGAAATCGCCATTAAGGCCCAGATCGGCCGTCTCTCCCTCTCGGTTACAGTGGAGGAAATTATGGGGGCCGCGCGGGCCTCGGGCTTTCAGGAACTGCCCGTTCGCGCCGTGCACGCAGCCCCAGTGGGCTCATTGCCCCTGCACCACCGCGATCCGTTCGACCGCATCCTGGTGGCCCAGGCCATCACCGAGCCTGCCCGGCTGTTGACCGTGGACCCCATGCTGGCCCGATATTCGGAACTGGTGGAGGGGATCGCCTGAGTCCGGCAAAACCCTCCTGGTGGGCAAGAGCGCCCACCCCATAAACCATGCGATCCCCGTGGTAAAGCGCAGCGACCGCCTGAGCGCGCCTCAGGGTTAGATCCGCTCGTTCCAGCGGAGAGATCAACCCCCTACCGACGCGCCTCCCCCCTCTCCAAGCGAACCCGCTGTTTTTTCGAACAGCTCCCCACCCCTTGACATGGAACAAATGTTCCGATAAGATTTGGGAAAACTTGGGATATATTTTGGGATATGGGAGGCTCGGCATGACGCGGAGGCGCCGATCGCGGGTCCGACGGGATCTTCGCCAGGAGATCCTCCACTTTATCGCCCGATGGTATCAGCAGGAAAGAACCTATCCGACCGTTCGGGAGATCCAGAAGGGATTGAAGATCTCCTCACCCTCCGTGGTGGACTATTATCTCCGCCAGCTGGAGAAGGATGATCTCATCGTTCGGGTGGGCCGGCGCTCTCGGGGGATCCGTCTCCGACAATGGCCGGATGGCCTGGCCCCGGTAGAGGATATGATCTTCATCCCCTTCATGGGATCGATCGCCGCCGGCGAGCCGATCCCCCATCCCGATGCGGAGCCCCTCGCCTGGATCCGGATCCCCCGCCCATGGCTTGCCAATGGGAACGGGCTGTTTGCCCTTCAGGTTCATGGGGACTCCATGATCGATGCCCTGATCGGCGATGGGGATCTGATCATCGTGCAGCCTACGCCCGAGGTGAAGGACGGAGAAATGGCCGTGATCTGGTTAACGGACCGCCACGAGACCACACTGAAGTATGTGTATCGGGAAGGAGATCGCATTCGCCTGCAGTCGGCTCATCCAATCATGAGCCCCTTCGATGTGCCGGCAGAAGTGGTTCAAATCCAGGGGAAGGTGATTCAGGTGCTCCGGAGCCTGAACGGCATCCCGCTCCCCCTGGAAAAATAGAATAAGGTTATAATTGCGCCTTGTAATCTGCCCAGAGGTGGATTCATCCATGGTTCTCGCGGATCTCGTTTTCCCGAAGGCGCTGCGCCGGAGCCGGGCGCAGCAGCTTGCGGCGGATGTCCTCCTGATCCTGGGCGGCAGCCTGTTCACCGCCCTGATGGCCCGGATCGCCATCCCCCTGCCCTTCACCCCTGTCCCCATTACCGGCCAGACCCTGGCCGTGCTGCTCACCGGCGCCGCGCTGGGAAGTCGACGGGGAGCCCTCAGCATGGCCGCTTATGTTCTGGAAGGCAGCCTGGGCCTGCCGGTCTTCGCCGGGGGAGCGGCCGGCCTGAAGCGGCTGACAGGACCCACCGGGGGATACCTGGTCGGCTTCATCGCCGCTGCCTTCGTCACCGGGTGGCTGGCAGAACGAGGCTGGGATCGCCGACCCCTCTTAGCGGCCCTGGCGATGCTCATCGGGAACGCCGTGATTTACCTGTTCGGCCTCCCATGGCTCGCGATGTTCCTCGGAGGCTTCCTCGGCCCGAAAGGGGCCCTGGCCCTGGGATTGCTGCCCTTCATCCCCGGCGATTTGCTGAAACTCTTCCTGGCCACCCTCCTTCTACCCTCCGCGTGGGGGGTGGTTCGAAACATCCGGCGGGAGCGATGAGCCAGGACTGCGCATCGTAGGGGCGCACGGCCGTGCGCCCCTACCGCCGCTATGCCCCTCTCCGAACGATTGAAAAGCAGTCCGAACCGCCCATGGGATCCGCAAAGAACACACCCCCCTACGAGAAGATCACGGAAGCGCTCCTTCACTGGTATGGAGTGAACCGTCGGGACCTGCCCTGGCGTCGCCGGCGCGATCCCTATGCCATCTGGGTGGCCGAGGTGATGCTTCAGCAAACCCGGGTGGAGACGGTGATCCCCTACTATGAGCGCTTCCTCGCCCGCTTCCCCACGTTGCAGGATCTGGCCGCCGCGCCGATGGAGGAGGTGCTGAAGGCCTGGGAGGGGTTGGGATATTACGCCCGGGCGCGGCATCTGCATCGCGCGGCCCGCATGCTGATGCAGGAACATGGAGGGTCTTTCCCTCAAACGCTCCCAGAATGGCGCCGTCTGCCCGGGGTTGGCGCTTACATCGCTGCCGCGGTCCTCAGCATCGCCTTTGGGCAGGATCTCCCCGCCATCGATGGGAACGGGGTGCGGGTGCTGGCGCGGCTCTTCGCGGTGGCGGAGGATCCCCGACGGCCGGAGGGCCGACGTCGGCTGCAGGCCCTGGCGGAACGACTTCTCCCGCGCGGCCAGGCTGGGGATTTCAATCAGGCGCTGATGGATCTGGGGGCCACCCTCTGCACGCCAAAGGCACCGCGCTGCCTAACGTGTCCCCTCCAGGCCTTCTGCGCGGCCTTCCACCAGGGGGATCCGGAAGCGTTTCCCATCCGGGCCCCTCGTCGACCCCTTCCCCATTACGACGTGACCGCGGGGGTGATCCAGGATGGCGATCGCGTGCTGATCGCCCAGCGCCCACCGGAGGGCATGCTGGGCGGGTTGTGGGAATTCCCGGGCGGCAAGGTGGAGCCCGGGGAAAGCATGGAGGAATGCCTGAAGCGGGAACTCCGGGAGGAGCTGGGGATCGAGGTGGAGGTGCTGGAGCCGATGATGACCATCCGGCATGCCTACACCCACATGCGCATCACGCTCCATGTCTTCCGGTGTCGATGGGTCGGGGGGACCCTCCGGCCCGCAGGCTGCGCGGATGCCCGATGGGTCCGGATCGAAGAGCTGGATCGCTACCCCTTTCCGAACACGGATCGCCAGATCGTGGAGCGGCTGAAAGAAGAGAAGAATGGAGAATAGGACCGTCAGGCCAGGTGCCCTCATGAGGATCCCATCGGGGCTGGGCAGGGCGCATTCGGCGCCTCGCCCAAGCCCCTTAAATCCCATCACAGGGTCATGTCGGAAAGCGGGAGCGAACCCAGCGGGGTTCCGGTCTCATCCGCCCAGGGATCGATCGCAAACTTGAACCCCTGACGTCGCTCCATCCGTTCGAAGGCCTCCAGCAGACGTGCAAGCGGGAGCTCCCCGCTGATCAGATGCTCCACGGGCACCCGCCCGGCGCTCAGGAGGCTTAACGCCGCGCGAACGAACCGGGGGTGATGATGGAAAACGCCCCGCAGGGTGAGCTCCTGGTAGTGCAGGCGGGCTGTATCAAAGGAAGCCCGCGTGCCCACCGGGCACCCGCCGAATAGAATCACCCGCCCGCCCGGCCGCACCGTGTCCGCAGCGGCCTCCCACGCCTCCACGCGCCCCACCGCCTCGATCACAACATCCGGCAGCTCCCCGAGGGCCTGTTGAAGCGCGGCGCGGACATCCTCCCGGGAATCCAGAGGGAGATCCACCCCGATGGCTCGCGCAGCCTCCCGACGCTCGGGATGGGGATCGGAAAGGGCTACCCACGCCCCCCGGGATTTGGCCAGGTGGGCCAGCATCAGCCCCAAGGAACCCCCACCCATCACCAGGACAGTGGATCCGGGTTCGATCTCCGCCGCCTCGATGCCGCGCAGGGCGCACGCCAGAGGCTCCACCAGCGCCGCAACCGCCGCAGACAGGTGATCGGGAATCGGATACAGATTGACCCGGACAATCGGCGCGGGGATCCGGGCATACTGGGCGAAGGCGCCGAAGAAGAAGGTGAGGTTCGGGCACAGGCTGAATTCCCCTCGCTGACAGAACCGGCAGGAGCCACACGGCGCGGAATTGGCGGCCACCACCCGCATCCCTGGACGGAAATCCAGCACGCCTTCCCCGACCGCAACGACCTCCCCGGCCACTTCATGGCCGAACAGGGAAGGCAGCGACCCCAGAGCCGGATGATGCCCCCGGCGGAAGATCTTGAGATCCGTGCCGCATGTAAGGGCGCGCTCCACCCGGAGAATCACCTCGCCCGGCCCAGGCTCCGGCACAGGGATCTCCTCCAGCCGCAGATCCCCTGGCCCATACAAACGCGCTGCCACCATCCGTTCTGCCATCGGATCCCTCCTGCGTATTTCCCATCAATTTAACAGGAGCGTTAAAATAGCTCAAGCGATCTGTCCGAATGGAGGCGCACGCAATGAGCGATCCCGCGGTTCGAGAGCTGCTGGGAACCGGCCGCCGGATCCCCTTTCATCCAGAGCGATTCCGATGGGAGGGAATTGAGCCGCAGGCCTATAAATTCAACCTCGGAGAGGAACGAGGGTTCGGCTGGCGGGGGGTGACCCGGTTCATTATCGGTGGCCCTCCCGAGGCTCCATGTCGATTCCAGCTTCGATACTTTGAGCTGGCTCCGGGGGGCTACTCCAGTCTGGAGAAACATCAGCATATCCACTTCATCATCGTCATCCGGGGTCGAGGCAAGGCCCTGGTGGGCCCCGAGGTGTTCGAGGTGACCCCCTTCGATGTGGTCTACGTGCCCCCTGAGGTGCCTCATCGCTGGATCAACGATAGCGACGAGCCCTTCGGCTTCCTGTGCCCGGTGGACGCGGAGCGAGATCCGCCGCGGCCGGTGGATGAGGACGAGTGGCGGGCGCTGAAGCGGAATCCGATCACCGCTCCTTATGTGTTCTGATCAGAATCCAGCGATCCGACCCCTCTCCCTACCCGAGGCCTGGAGCACGCTCCGCTTTGGGGCCGCGGGGGCGCTGAAGGCGCCCCCGCGGCCCCCGAAAGTCCCCCGGAAGATCGGAAGACGCCAGCGGCACCACCCTGGCTTAAATGAAATCGTGAATGCGGTGCTTGAGGGCGTAAGCCGCCGCCTCCACCCGGTTGGAGACGCCCAGCTTATCCAGGATGATGCTGACATAGTTCCGCACGGTCTTCTCGGTCAGAAAAAGCTCCTCTGCGATCTCTTTGTTGGTCTTGCCCTCTGCGATGCGGGCCAGGATCAATCGTTCCCGCGGCGTGAGATCTTTGAAGGCATCCGCCTGAGCCGCCCGCGCCCGCTGCCGGAATTGCTCCAGCACCTTACGGGTGACCGCAGGATCCAGGATGGCCTCGCCTCGAGCCAGAGCTTCCAGAGCCTCCATGAGCTCCCGGCTCCCCGCCCGCTTCAAAACATATCCAGAGGCCCCCGCCTCGATCGCCCGCACAATGAACTCTTCATCCGGATAGGCCGTCAGGATGAGAACCCGAACACCGGGGAATCGCTCCGTGATCTCTCGGCAAACCTCCAGGCCATCCCGATCCGGAAGGCGAACATCGAGGATCACCAGGTCAGGACGCAGGCGCTCCACCAGCACGAGAGCCTGCGCCCCGTTCTCCGCCTCCCCCACCAGCTCGAAATCCGGCCGGCTCTGCAGCAGCAATCGCAACCCCAGCCGGACGACCTCATGATCATCCACCACCAGGAGCCGCAGCCGCCTCATCCTTTGCGCTCCACCGGCAACTCCAGCCATACCGTCGTTCCCTCTCCCGGCTGACTCTCAATACGCAGGACCCCTCCCAGCAGCCGCGCGCGCTCCTGCATGGTCCGCAAGCCCATCCCCACTGGATGATCCGGGCGCATTCCCACCCCTTCATCACGAACCCCGATCCGCAGGCGGCCATCTTCCATCCGGGCCTCCAGGAGCGCCCGACGGACGCGCGCGTGACGGATCACGTTGCTGAACGCCTCGGTCAGGATAGCCGCCAGATGAGCCGCCTGCTCGGGCTCCAGGGTCAGATCCGGAACCTCAATCCGCGCCTCGATATCGATGAGGCTCCGGAAGCGGGGATCCCGAATGATCTCCTCCAGCAATGAGCGCAGATGCCCGGGCCGGGAGATGCCCTGCAAGGTCAAAATGTAAAGCCGGATGTCTTCGATCGCTCGGTTCAGAGAGATCAGGATTCGATCCAGAACCTCGCTCATCGGCGCACTGGAGGTGCACTGTTCGCGCAGGACCTCCGCGAGCAGCCCAGCAGCATAAATTTGCTGGAGAACACGGTCATGGAGGTCCCGCCCGATCCGCTCCCGCTCCAGGGCGAGGATATTCGCCCGCTCCATCTCCTCCAGCCGGCGATCGATTTCCACCTGGAAAACTTCTATGGAACGGAGGAGGGCGATCAGCAGGATCAGGCCCAGAATGGAACGCCAGACCGGCATCGGGACTCCCACAGCCTGGAACACCA
Source organism: Thermoflexus sp. (assembly GCF_034432235.1). NCBI lineage: Bacteria > Bacillati > Chloroflexota > Thermoflexia > Thermoflexales > Thermoflexaceae > Thermoflexus > Thermoflexus sp. The sequence goes on from NZ_DAOUCJ010000082.1 coordinate 23,491, forward strand.
CGTCCTCATTGAGCAGATTCCCCGGGAAAAAGGGCACGGCGGGCCCCAGGAGCCCCCCCGCGATCCCATATCCTGCCATCGCCAGCCCGGCGATCCGGAGGGTTCGGAAGATATCCGGCAGATCCAGCGGGGCAATATGGCGATGAGCGTGGACCCGAAGGCCATAAGCGGCCAGCAACCCGCCCGGGAGCCCCAGGCTATAGCGTGCCATGGCGGAAGCAGCAGCATGCCAATCCGTGATCTCCGGGATCAACGCGAGGCCGATGTAGAAGGGGCCTAACAACCACACCAGGAACACCCCTGCAGGAAGCCAGAAGGCCCAACGCCATGGGGAAGGCAGAGGGCTAAGCGTCGCGACCCCGAACTGGAACAAGCAAAGGAAGGAGAGCGCCAGGAGAAACACCTGGGCGATGTGCAGCAGCTTGATCAGAAAGGCGGGCAGGTAGGTCGCCTGGATGGGAATAAACACATCGCCCCACTCATGGAGACCGTGCAGGAGCCCGAAAAGCACCAACCAGGGGAGCGCCTGCGCCAGCCGCAGCCGGCTGTGGCGCAGGCTTTGAACAGCCAGGATCACCCCCATCGTAAAGAAGACCTGGCCATAAATGGAATACAGGATGACCCGATTGGTCATAAAAAAGGTCTGCAAGGCCTCGCGCACCTCATCCTCCCTTGGATCTTTGAAGAGAGGCAGATCGCCTTTCCCCGTGACCCTTCGGGCCGTGAGGAGGGGGAGAAAAAGTCCAGGTCGCAACCTTACGCGGAGCGAGCCCTTCGACGCAGCCAGCGCCGCATCAACGCGCGGCGCACATACTTGCGGTAAAGCAGGCCGATCAGCGTCTGGATCCGATGATGAAGCTCCCGGAAGCGCCCGATACGCTCGGCATCGGTGTCCAGATCCCCCACCAGCGGAGCGTAAAGCGATATATCATGGCGGACCTGGGCGCGAACCAGCTTCACATAGAAAGCCAGGTTCTGACACGTGATCCCCATGGCCTCGAGGTCCCGCACTACCCGCATCAGCGCCACATCCTCCAGATTGTAGCGCCGTTCTTCACCCGAGCTCCCATCCGGCAGAAGGCCCAGGGCCTCCATCCGGCGGAGTTGCTCCATGGAGATCCCCGCCCGTCGAGCGGCTTGCTCGGCCGTCAGCGCAGCAAACTTCCCCCCCTCGGATTCCTGCAGTACCTGCAGCAGCGCCTCCACCGCACCCAGGTTCAGCGCCGGGTCCTCTTCCAGACGGTCCAGCAACGCCCGCACCACGGGAAGGGGAAGCCGATGGCGCGCCCGCAGGCTCAGGATCAGAGCCAGCCGCTCCACATCCATCGGGCAATACAGGCGATGCCCTCCCTGGGTGCGCCGGGGACGGATCAGACCGGCTTTCTCCCAGTAACGCAGCTTGCTCGGCGTTACATCCGGGAAACGCTCTTGCAGGTGATGAACCACTTCACCAATCGTCCACAATCGCTCTTCCCGCTCCATTTTGGATCCTCGCCAGGATTCGGATAACCCGGGAGGCCGACGCTCTGTCCCAGGGTAACGATCTGCCTCCCCGCTTCCCGCGGAGGGAAGGCGCCCCCTGCAGCCCCAGAGCCTCAGAAGGAACCGGGCGACGCGTTACTTCTCGATCTCCACCACCAGCTCCGGCTCTCCCAGAGGCCCAGCGGTCCGTTCTGGAAGATCCGGCACGCTCAGGCCGATCGCCAGCAGCCCCACCGATAGCCCCAGGGCCAGGGCCGGGATTTTCCAGAAGGCCGTTAAGAGCGCTTCTCCGCCCGCCGTGAGGGCGGAGCCCAGCACCGCCCCCATCGCCGCTGCCCCCATCGACCCGCCGATGTTGCGGGCGAACAGCAACATGCCGGTGACGATCCCGAGGACTTCCCGCGGAGCCTCCTCTTGAGCGCAGACCAGAAGGGCGAGCATCATCACGCCCATCCCGGCACCCACGACCAGGCCCGCGAGGCCCAGAAGCGGCAGGGGCGCCTGTCGCGCCATCGCCCACACCCCAAACCCGGCCGCCATCGCTACCGGCCCCCAGCGGGCCAGCGGCCGGGGCCCCCAGCGGGGCAACCACCGGGCAGTCAGCATGCTGCTGACCGTCCAGCCCACGGTCATCGGGGATAGCAATAACCCGCTGATCGTCGCGCTCTGCCCTCGCGCGCTCTGAGCGAAGAGCGGAATAAAAGCCGTCATCCCGAAGAACGCCATCCCCCCGAGGAGGTTCCCCAGGAAGCCCCGGAAGGCGAACGGCCGGCGCAGATCAGGAAAGGGAATCAAAGGAAGGGCCTGGTGTCGTTCGAAGATCACGAAGCCGATGATGGCCAGAGCAGCCAGGATCAGGGCAGGCGGGAATTCCAGCTCCAGGCCGTAGATCAGGGCTCCAGCCCCCAGGGCGAACAACGCCGCGCCCCCCAGATCCACCTGCGCCCTCGACTTCCGTCGAGTCTCTGGAATCCCCCGGCCCACCAGCGACATCGCCGCGAGCCCGAAGGGCAGGTTCAAATAGAAAACCCAGCGCCACGAGAAATGATCGACAATCAACCCGCCGACCAGAGGCCCCACCAGGGCGGAGAACCCCCACACCCCGCTGATCCAGCCCTGCACCCGCGCCCGATCCCGCAACGGATAGAGCTCCCCCACTAGCGTGAAGGTCAGCGTTTGCAGGCCTCCGCCGCCCAACCCCTGAAGCGCGCGCGCCCCGATCAGCATCCCCATCGATCGCGCCGCCCCGCTGAGGGCGGAGCCCAGCAGAAAGATGCTCACCGCCGTCAGATACAGACGTCGCCGGCCATATAGATCCGAGGCCCGGCCCCAGATCGGCCCGGAGACCGTGGCCAGCAGCAGATACAGGGCGAAGGGCAGGCTGTAGAGCGAAACTCCTCCCAGCTCCTGAATCACCCGCGGCATGGCGGTGGCCACTACAGTGGCCTCCAGAGCTGCCAGGAACAGCCCCATGATCAGGCCGGCCGTGACCCGCAGGCGATGGGGAGGGCCTTCTGTCTCAACGATGGAAGCTCGCTCCGCTTTCCCGAAATCCCTCGCTCGCGATGACATTTCCGTCAATCCCCCGAGAACAGATCCCCCTGCACCCCCCAGGGCACGGGAGATCCATCGTAGATCAGCCGCCCTTCCTCCAGGCGCGCCCACGGGGGAAGCTGATGCGGGACCTGGCGGTCCCGATCCAGGATATGCTCCACGCGGATCCCCCGCACCGTCAGCGCGTCAGCGATGAGCCGCCGGTGGCAGCGCCAGGGAAATCGCTCGGCACACATCAGCGCAACCCGCGAGCGCCGGGCCTCCTCGATCACCCGCTCCAGCCCGCGCCGGAAGTCCTCGCTCTCCATATGATCGGCATACGCGCGGAACCCCGGCGTCCGCCAGGCGATGTGGGGGGAATCCGGGCGCGGGGCACGCCGCCCGCCCAGCTCCGGCAGATGGAGGTAGCCGATCCCGGCGGCGGCCAGGGCCGCGGCGAGGGCCGGCTTGCAGAAATGAAGATGCCGCCGGGAGGAGGGGAACCGCCGCACATCGATCACCCGCTCCACCCGATGCATTCGAAGGAGCCCCAGGAACTCCTCCAGCCCCCGGTTCGAATGCCCCAGCGTCCAGATCGTGAGCACGCGCCTTGCCTCCACGGGGCGAAGCGCCCACGCCGATTGTGGCCAAGGCCCGCTGGGCTGTCAACTCTGGGCCGGAGGATGGGTTCGAACCGGCCAACGACCCTGGGAGAGAGCTGGACAACGCCCTTGCAAATCAAGCGAGCCCGGGGTTATCGGGCCTGCGCCCCGATGATCGCCCGCTCGTCCAGATCCACGCCAGGGAAGTCCACCACCCTGTCGGAGGCCAGGAGCTCCCCCGCCTCCTCCGCCACCCCCCATCCGATGTCCAGCAGGCGGATCCCCCCGGGGGTGGGAGCCAGCGGCCGAAGCGATCCTCCGTCATCGCCCGCCCGCTTCGCCGCTTTATAACCCGATAAGCGGATCCACGGCGATCGAGCCAGCCCCCAGGAACAGCAGGGCCAGGGATCCGGCCAGCAGAGCGAAATCGAACTCCCAGCCGGTGGTCTGCTGGGCCATGAAGGGCACTTTCATAAAGCCGCGCTTGGCGACAAAGGCGGCCACGGCCATGTCAATCGCAAAGCCCAGCGCCATAATCCGCGTCCCCAGCCCGAGAATGAGCAGCACCGCGCCCACGGTCTCCAGTAGGGCGACCACCCAGGCGAAGAAACCCGGCAGGGGGATCCCCATCTGCTTCAGGAAGCCAGCGAAGCCCGCGGTTCCCTTCATCGGAGAGTTGGGATTGAGCTTGGGCCAGCCATGGACCAGAAAAATGAGCCCCATGGCCACGCGCAGGATCAGCAAACCGATATCGCGATAAGGCATGAAGAGACTTTCCAGCATGGCTCCCTCCTTTCCTGTGCGGATGTTTCCCGGGCAGGGCCGTTTCCCCAACCCGGAGGGCGCTTTAACCGCACTGCCCAGTGGCGAGATCGCACGCCGGGCCCTCTTCCTCCCGCCGGAGGACTTCAGGATCCGGGATAAAGGATCGCGCCCACAGGGAAGGGAGATCCGCGATCCGACGCCACCCCTCTCCCTGCGACACCCGCTCCACCCGGAGCGCCTCGAAGTAATGATCCAGCACGGCGGCGCGCTCCATGGCCAGGGGCGGGGAACAGTAATCCTCCTCCTCCCACACCGCCTCACCCGTCTCAGGATCCCAGCGGGCGTTCTCCAGGGAGGCCGTCAGCGCCAGGCCGAACGGCCGCAGCGTCCGGAACTCCCCCCGCTCCAGCCGGGCCCGCAACGCCGCCGCCCGCTCCATTCGCAACCGCGCGCGCACCAGGTAAAAGGCCATGGCTCCCTCCCGCCAGATCGGTTCCGGTATCCCTCCGGAAAAGCCGGAGAGAAGAGATCAGCGAAGGGCGCGCGGTTCTGATGCGCGCCCTTCGCCCTTCAACACCTCACGGCCACAACTGCGGGATGAAACTGAACGGCCAGCGCTCGATCATCAGGAACATCAGCCCCGAGCCCATCAGGGCCAGATTCTTGGTGAAGTTCACCATCTCGATCATCCTCTGCTGCTGGTCCTGCACCGCCCAGAAGTTGTGCATCTTGAAGGTCACGGGCAGGAAGAACAGGACCAGGCTGAGCACCCCGATGCCCGGATAGATGCCGAGCAGGAGGCTCAGGCCGCCGATCAGCAACAGGAGCCCGGAGACGATGACGGCCCATCGGGGAGCGGGCACCCCCTTATACCGGGCATACTGGGTCAACTGCTCCGTCCCCATGATCAGATGGTTGGCCGCGTTGAACAGATAATAGACCCCGACGATGATCCGACCGATGAGGAACAGGACCTCCATGGTGAACCTCCGTGAGAACCGGGATGATCAGAGAGGCAAACCCCGGGTGTTCGCCCGGGGGAAGCCCAGGGCGGGATCGTCCCGGACTTCCCTCGGGCGGGATCCGCCTTCGCGGACCCACCGGAACCTCCTCCTGCGCCCCGCAAGGGACGCCCCGTTCGCGAAGCCATGAGGGGCCTGCGCCGCCTGGGCCCTCCAGCTCCCGGATGCCTGCCCTCACGGGCCTCCACTTCGGGACGAAGCAAAACCGCTGCGACCGGCGCGTTCCCCACCGCCGGATCCTTCCAGGACGAAACGGTCCTCTATCGTGACCTGCACGGCGTTGCCGGATGGATCCTGCAGGAAGAGGACGCCGGGACCTTCTCGAACCGAGAGGCCCGCGGCGATCGCCCGCTCCCGGATCCCCGCCCAGGCCGCTTCCTCCGGGACCACCAGGGCGAAGGCGCGGAGCCCGACCGCCTCCGGAGGCGGCGGGGGTGCACCTCGACCGGCCCAAATGTTCGTCCCCACGTGATGGTGATAACCCCCGGCGGCGAAAAACCGCGCCCCGGGATAGTCCCGTTGCGTCACCGCCAGGCCCAGGATCCCGCTGTAAAACGCCTCCGCCTCATCCAGGTCCGCCACATGCAAATGGATGTGACCGATATCCGTCCCGACCGGAAGCCCTTCCCAGGGCTCAGAGGTCGCCTCCCGAAGCAGGTCCTCCACATCCAGAGGCGCCGTGACCATCGCCAGGCGTCCGCCGCGCCAGGGCCACTGCTCCCGCGGCCGATCCCGATAGAGCTCCAGGCCGTTCCCATCCGGATCCGGAAGATAGAGGGCTTCGCTCACGCCGTGATCCGAGAAGCCCTGGAACGGCCACTCGTGCTCCAGCAGCCGGCGGAACACCCGGGCCAGATCCCGCCGGGTCGGCAGCCGGATCGCCACGTGATATAACCCGGTCGTCCGCGGCGGCTTCGGCCGCGCGTCCCGGCGCTCCGTCAGCGCCAGCAACGGGGATCGCGATCCCGGAGCGGAGAGGAGCACGGTGGCTCCCTCCCGCCCGACCTCCTGGAACCCCAGAAGGTCCCGGTAGAAGGCCAGGGACCGCCCCAGATCCCGGATCTGAAGGTGAACCCCACCGATATGGGTGTTCTCGGGTAACCCGATGCGCTCCCTCATTTGTTTCGGTCTCCTTTCTGGGCCTGGACCGGCTCCATCCATTCGCCACACGCGAAGGCGTAGCTGGCCTGGAGGATCCGCCATACCACCTCCAGCTCCGCCTCATCCCGCGGCCCATACACCATCCCATAGGTGGGGGGCAACACCCCCTGGGCAACCAGGGGGTGGAATTCCCCCCATCCGCGCTCCACCACCCGTTCCGCCAGCTCGGGCGGCAGCGATAGATGCAGGCTTCCATCGTAAGGGGGATGGAGATGGGCGAACTCATAACCGAACACGAAAGCCTCCGCCGGGCCCCGCGCTCGCTCCGGGTCCAGGTCAAACGCCCGGGCTCCGGGCACCGAGATCCGGCTGGGGGCCACCCGGACGCCCGGCAGGGCCCGCGCCCGTTCGAACAGCGCCTCCTGCAGCGCCCGAGGGGCGTTCTGGGTGAGCTGCTGGTGGGGCATCGAGCGGCGTGTCAACGGCCGCTCCCCCGTGCGCGCCGGAAGATCCTCCAGGCGATCCATCGCTCCGCCTCCCCTTTCTCAGCTTGCCCTCTGGTCCATCCGTGGGCCGTTGGCTTTAAGAGACCTCCAGAGGCGGCAGCGCCCGCTCGATCTCGCCCCGCTGGGGCTCCAGCCAGTCCGGCAACATCAAGCCCGTCCCCAGACGTTCCGGCGGCTCATCCACCGTGAACCCGGGCGGATCCGTGGCGATCTCGAAGAGCACCCCGCCGGGCTCCCGGAAATAGATCGAGCGGAAATACTTCCGGTCCATCACCGGGGTGACATAAAGCCCCCACGCCTGCAAATGGGTCCGCCAGGCGCCCTGCTCCGCCTCGCTGGCAACCCGCCAGGCCACGTGATGCACCGTCCCCACCGCCCCACGGCCCCGGGAGGCCCGGGGATCCATCCGGAGATCCATCCATGCCCCTGGACCCCCTGGGCCGACCTGCAGACGAATCCGATCTCCTTCCTCCCGCTCCACCCGGAACCCCATTCCCTCGATCAGGAAACGAAGCGTGGGTTCGGCGACCGCCTCCAGAAGGGCCACCGCATGAAGGCCGCGGATCGCATCATCCGGCGGAACCGGCCCATCCGGCCAGCCCGAACGTTCCTCCGCCCGGGGATGGGCGACCAGCTCCAGGGCCAGGCCATCCGGATCCCGGAACCCCAGGACCACCTCCTCCTCTTCAAAACGGGGGGCGATGCGCTCCACGGCGACTCCATGGGCCTGCAACCGCTCCTGCCAGTAACCGATAGCGGCCTCCGGGATCGTGAAGGCGATCGCGACAACCTGCCCCGCACCGACCTGCCCCGGGCGCGCCCCGGGCCACGGAAAGAACGTCACCAAGGTCCCCGGCCGGCCCAGGGCATCCCCGTAATACAGGTGGTAAGTTCCCGGATCATCGAAATTCACGGTGCGCTTGACCAGCCGTAACCCCAGGACCTCCCGGTAGAACCGCAGGTTCCCCCGCGGATCCCCCGCGATGGCCGTCACGTGGTGCAATCCCCCGATCTCCGGGATCCCTCCCATCCAGTGACTCCTAAACCTAAATCTAAAGTTAAGTTTAATTCATGAACCCATGATATGCGACGCCGCCCGGACTGTCAAGATTTGGGAGAGGGGCCCAGAGCGGTTCACGCGCCGCGGGGTTCTCTCCTCAGCGGGCTGGGCCCCGTATCCTTCAGGGGGATATCCAGCGGCGCCGTGCGGGCCGATGGTTGACGCTGTCCTGCCTTCGAGCCGGCGGGCATCTGCTCCAGAGAAGGGGGAGGATCCGCAGATATAATAGGGAGGATCAAAGGGGCTCTCGCTTCATTTGTGCTTCCACTTCCTCATGCCCCTCCATGGTGCGGAAGGAAGCGATCATCCGAGACGGTGGATGAGGAGGCTGACGTGATGCTACGTTCACTGAACCGCTGGCTGAGCTGGGGAACGGCGGGCCTGCTGGTGGGGTTTCTGATCTGGCAGTTCGCCCTTTTCCAGCAGGAGCTTCAGCGGATCCCCCGCACCTGGACGGTGGCCGGGCTGGCCGTGGGCGGCCGTTCGGTGGAAGAAGCGCTGGACGCCGTGGAACAGGCCCTGAAGACTCCCCTACAGGTTCACTACCGCGATCAGATCCTGATGCTGGATCCCGCCGATCTCGAAGTGCGACTGGATCGGGAGGCCAGCCGGAAGCTCCTGCGGGAGGCTCTAACGGAACGCCAGCGCCCGGTGGCCTTCCTGCAGTTTCTGTTCCGTCAGCCTCCAGCCCCACGGGATCTCCCCATCGCCATCCAGGTCTCCCCGGAACGGATCCGTCTCTGGTTGCTGGAGGTCGCCCGACGGTATGACGAGCCGCCGGTGGAGCCCCAGCCGGATCTCGAGCGTTTTACGTTCCTCCCGGGCCGGCCGGGCCACGTGCTGAACATCAGCCTCTCCGCCGAACGGCTCCAGGCGGCGCTGGCCCAGGCGATCCCCCGGGAGGTAACGCTGGTGGTGGACGAAAAGCCCGCGCCCGCCCTCTCCATAACCGCCCTGGGGCGGTTCTTCGAGGCCTATCTGCAATCCTTCGATGGAACGGCTGGGATCTTTGTGAAGGATCTGCGAAGCGGGCAGACCTGGATGCATAACGGGGATCTGGCGTTCTCCGGCGTCGGAGTCATGCGCCTGCCTGTGGCCCTTGCCGTCGCCCGGAGCCGGGACTTAGCCCATGATGAGGCCCGCCGCGCCCGGGTGTTCCAGATGTTGACGGATGAAACGGCCCTCACCACCCTTCAAGAGCTCATCACCGATCTGGGCGAGGGCGATCCGGCAAAAGGAGCGGAGCAGGTCACGGCGCTCCTTCGGGAGCTGGGGCTGACGAACTCCTTCCTCGCATGGCCCTTCGATCGACCCGGCGCCCCGCCGGCCGTGGTCACTCCCGCCAACCGTCGTTCGGATCTCCCTACCCGTCCGGATCCTCAGCAGCAGACCACGCCGGAGGATATGGGAGTGCTCCTGGAGATGCTTTACCAGTGCGCGCGCAACGGTGGGCCTTTGCTGCTGGCTTTCGAAGGGGCGATAGAGCCGGCCGAGTGCCAGTTGATCATGGAGGCGATGGCGCAAAACCGTCTGATCGACGCGCAAGGCCGGCCGACGCTCTTGGCCGCAGGTCTCCCCGCCGGCCTCACCTTCGCCCACCGTCCGGGATGGACCAACGAAACGCGCGCGGACGCTGGGATCGTCATGGCCGGCCAGTCCGATTACGTGCTGGTGGTTTTCCTGCATCGCCCCCTGTTGATGGAGTGGGGAGAAGCCGTTCGCATGATGCGAGATATATCGCGAATGACCGCCCAGTTCTTCCTGGGATCGCCCAGGTAACACGTCGGGTTCCGGTTCAGAGCGGGGCGGGCGGCTTCACTGCCCGTCCCACTTCCCCCCCACCCTGCCAGCGAACAGGGAACATCATCAGCCGTTCTGTGGCTCGTCGTCATTTATTTCACCCCACGGGGCGAAATCCATGACCGGTCACTTCCGGCTTCCTCGACCCGTGGCGCGTCGACCGGGCTTTTGCCCGTTCTGCCGCCAGAGGGATCGGGGGCACCCCAGCCGGTCTTCGACCGGCTGGGGACCCCGCGACCGGCGTCACCTCCCGGGGAACTCCCGGTCGGGCCGTTGAGGGCGGCCAACCCATAAAGCCGC
>NZ_DAOUCJ010000083.1 GCF_034432235.1 Thermoflexus sp.
CGCCGACCTGGTGGTCGAAATCGTCTCCCCCGAAAGCGCCCCCCGCGACCGGGGCGAAAAATTCTACGAATACCAGGAAGCCGGCATCCCCGAATACTGGCTCATCGACCCGGTCCGCCAGCAGGCGGAGTTCTATCAGCGGGATGATCGGGGCCGTTTTCAGCACGTGCCCCCGGATCCCCACGGGATCTATCGTCCCCACACCATCCCCGGGTTCTGGATCCGGGTGGATTGGCTCTGGCAAGACCCGTTGCCGCCTGTGGACATGATCCTGCTGGAGATTGGGGGCGATGCTTACGCTCGTCGCCTGATCGAGCGTCTCCGGGAACGAGGATGGTTGTGATCCCTGACGGATGGCTGGAGCGGATGGAGCACTACAAGGTTTCCACCACTTCCCGTGGAACCAGATAGCGCTCCACCGGTTCCCCCCCTGGCAGATGAGCGGCCAGGGCCTGCCAGAGGCGACGGGCCTCCGCCCGCACCGTTTCCAGAGCTTCCCGCTCTCCCGCGGCGCGGAGCACCTTCCCCAGCGCGATCCGGGCGATCAATGCCGCCGGCCGGAAGCCTGCTGCATCCGCCCACCGGCTGGCCTCCTCCAGAACGGAACGCGCTGCCTCGGGACGGCCCATCGCGCGGGCCCAGCGCCCCGCCTCCACCGCCGCGTGCACGAACTCCACCACCAGCCCTCGGCGGCCGGTGTATTGAAGCGCCTGCTCCAGCAACGCGCGGGCTTCTGGCCCATGCCCCTGCAGACGCGCCAGGCGGGCCTCCCCGATCAACCCCACACTGCGAGCCACGGCATCCACGGCCCGCCCCTGGGCCAGCGCCTCATCCAGCAACGCCGTCGCCCGCTCGAGATCCCCCCGTGCCAGGAAAACCATCCCCAGGCCGATCTGAGCGCTTAAACGGTGTGCCCGCAGAGCGGACTGGTTTTTCAACAGTGTCACCACGCTCTGGAACTGGGCCTGCGCCTCTTCCAGCTGGCGGGCTCGCAGCGCCAGATACCCCTGGAAGATCCGCCCCCAGATCGTGCTCCAGTCCATTTCCGGAACCCGCCGGGCCAGCTGCAGCCCTTTGTTCAGCCAGGCCTGCGCTTCCGCGAAATCCCCCCGTAGATCCTGCAAATACGCCATCAGGTTGCAGCTCATCACCACATGCGGCCACTGCGCCGTGGCTTCCGCAATGGTCAACGCCTGATGCAGGCAGGCCTCCGCCGGCTCCGCCATCCCCTGCAGCGTGAGGATCCAGCCATAGAAATTCAGCAACAGCGGCGCCTGCTCCGGCGCCAAGGTTTCCGCCAGCTCCACCCAGGGCCGACCCCAGAGGGGAGGAGCGGGCTGGAAGAGCCCCTCCCCGGACGAGGGAAGCGAGGATTCCTCCCCGAAGACCAGCTCCAGACGATCCAGCAGATCCGCTTCTGCCAGGCTCAACTCGGAAGCGAACTGCGTCCGGATCTCCCCGGCCAGCTCTCCCACTTCCTCCAGCCGGCCCAGCATCGCCAGGGTGGTCATCAGCCGGCGGGCCGCGTTCAGCGCGTGAACCCGATCCCCCTGCGCCTCCGCCCATTCCCGGAATCGGGTGTAAGTCTCCACAATCCCCTCCCAATCCCCCAGCGCTTCCAGCGCCATCCCCCGCCCGAGATAGGCCCGCCGGATCCATTCCGCCATCCCCTCATCGCCGGTGCTCTGAGCGGCAGCAGCCAGCGCCTCATCGTAATGGCGCACCGCCTGCCGGAATCCATAGGCCCGCCGGGCATGATCTCCAGCTTCCACCGCATAACGCACCATCGAGGGAAGAGCCCCACGGCCCGCGCGCTGGAAGTGATAGGCGATCTCCGCACTGTAAGGGCCTGGATGAAGCCCATACAGGGCCGCCAGGGCTTCCGCGAGGCGTTGATGCTGGCGTCGCCGCACCACCGGAGGGATCGCCTCATAGATCACCCGGCGGACCACCTCATGCACGAAAGAAAGGCGCTCTTCCGCGTCCTCCCGGAGGAAATGGCGCTCCAGCAGGATCCGGAGATCGGGCTCCGGATCCGGCGGTCCGATCAGCTCCAGCCATTGAACGGGGAACGCCCGACCGATCACCGCCGCGATCTCCAGGATCTCCCGCGCGCCCTCGGGCAGGCGGGCCACCCGATCCGCGATCAGGGCACGCAGGGAAGAGATCGCCGCCGGTCCATCCAGATAGCGCTCCAGGGCCTCACGCCGGAACGACCCCCCGGCCGCCAGCGCCGCGCGCAGGAGCTCCGCCGTGAAAAGGGCGTTCCCCTCCGTCAAGCTGTGCAAACGCCGGGCGAGACCCTTGAGGCGCTCGACCGGTTCCCCGCTCAACCGGGCCAGCCAGAAAGCCAGGGCCTCCAGGGAAAGACGCCCCACCCGGATCCGGCAGCCAATCCCCTCCCGCCGCAGCATCTCCAGCAAATGGCTGACCTCGCGTCCCTCCGGCTCCTCCTCCGGGGTATGGGCCAGCAACAGCACCAGGGGATGACGCGCCGCGCGGCGGGCCAGGCGGCCCACCACGGTCAGGGTGGCCTCATCGGTCCAGTGCAGATCATCCACAAACATCACCAGCGGACGCTGATCCGCCAGGGCGATGATGAGGTTGGAAAAACCATCGATCAGGCGATGCCGGTTCTCCTCCGGCGTGGTCTCTGGAACGGCCGGCAGGTTCGGATAAAGAAGATGCAAGGAGGGGATCAGCTGAGCGACCTGGGCGAGGGCGAAAAGCGGCAGCTCGCCCCGCCGGTCCGCCGAAAGCTGACTCAGCAATCGCCGCAAGCCCTCCGCCAGACAGGAAAAGGGGAGAGTGCGCTCGATGAACAGGCCGCGGATGTAAAGGACGTCCGCGTCATGGGCGAAAAGACGGATCGCCTCCACCGCCAGCCGGGTTTTGCCCGCCCCCGGCTCCCCGATCAACACCCCCACGCCTCCCTGTCCCCTGGCCAGCCCGGCAAAGACCTCCTGCAGGCGCTCCAGTTCGGCTTCCCGCCCCACAAAGATCTCTCCCATCATCCCCTCTACCAGGGGGAGATCCTGCACCGGCTGCAAAAACCGGGGGGGACGGGCCGACGGGAGCTCCCCGCGAAGGAGCGCTTCGTAGAGGGCGCGGGTGGAGGGAGAGGGTTCCACACCGAAAGCTTTCATCATGACCTGCCGGCAGCGCTCATACGTGCTCAACGCTCCGGCCAGATCCCCGACTGCGATCTGATAGCGCATCAGGGAACGGTAGGCCGGCTCCCGGAATTCATCCAGCGCCAGAATCCGACGACAGAGCGGGATCGCCTTCTCCGGCGCGCCCGCCGCCGCCAGGAGCTCCGCCAGATCCAGAGCGGCTTCCATATATCGCTCGCGCAACCGCTCCCGCTCGGTCAACGCCCACTCCGCATAAGGATCCTCAATCAGCAGATCATCCCGATACAGGGAGAGGGCCTCCATCAGGCAGGCGCGCCGTTCCTCAGGCGCAGCCGCACGCCCCGCGGCCTCCAGGAGATCTTCGAAGGCCCAGACATCCACCCAGAGCGGAGCGTCCCGGGCTATCGCGTAACCGGGCGGCTGGGAGAGGATATACCGCGAAGCGCGAGGCGGTCGATCCGGTTCCAGTGCGCGGCGCAGGGCGTGGACGGTGCTGCGAAGGGTGATCGCGGCCCGCTGGGGATCGGAATGGGGCCAGAGCCAGTCCAGCAGCTGGTCCGAAGGCACCGGCTTTCCCCGGGCCAGCAGCAGGATCTTAAAAAGCTGTTTCGCCCGACGAGTGAACCACGCGGATTCCGGAATGAGCATCTCCCCCCGCCAGACCTCAAACCGGCCAAACATCCGCACGCGCAGCATGGGAGCGATCCTTCCCCTTCGTTCACAATTTTTCAGGGAGCATAGGGGTGGGCCCGCTGAAGGCATGCCCACCCGCCTTAGAAAATCACTCCGTTAAAATAGATGCGGTGGCGCTTCCATATTGCACCCCGCTCGGTCCATGGGGCAAAAATAGCCAGACAGCCGCTGAGGCATGCGGTGGCTTCAAGGATTGCGGCTGCCAGATCTCCCAAACAGGAGGCGCGGGATGCGCATCGGACGGATCCTGACCGAAAACGGCCCTCAATTCGTGATCGTTGAGGCGGATCAGCTGTATGCGCTGGCTGGCGATCCGTTCCGCGGAGAGCTTTCCCGTGGGAAGCCCCTGGACCATGCAGCCGCCCGGGCATGGCTTGCACCCTGTGTCCCCTCTAAGATTATCGCAGTGGGCCGGAATTACATCGAGCACGCCCGCGAGCAGAAAGCGGAGGTTCCGCCGGAGCCCCTCATTTTCCTCAAACCCCCCAGCGCGGTGATCGGGCCGGGGAGCCCCATCCGGATCCCCCCGCAATCCCAGCGGGTGGAACACGAAGCGGAGCTGGCCGTTGTGATCGGACGCCGGGGGAAGGACATCCCGGAGCACCAGGCATGGGCCTATGTGCTCGGCGTGACATGTGGGAACGATGTGACCGCCCGGGACCTGCAGCAACGGGACGGCCAGTGGACTCGGAGCAAGGGCTTCGATACGTTCTGCCCCCTGGGACCCTGGATCGTCACCCATCTTTCCCCAGAGGAGATCAGCAACGCCGAGATCATCTGTCGGGTGAATGGAGAAGTCCGCCAGCATGGGAACACCCGGGCGATGGTTTTCCCGATCCCCACCCTGATCGCTTACATCTCATCGGTGATGACCCTGGAGCCGGGCGATGTGATCCTGACCGGAACCCCGGCCGGGGTCGGTCCGCTCCGCCCCGGAGACTGGGTGGAGGTCGAGATCCCGGGCATCGGGACACTGCGAAACCCGGTTGAGGGATAGTCAGGAAGCCCTTCCATGGTCAAGCCCCAATGGGCCGCACACCAGGAGTTGGATGAAGGTTTGACAACGCAAGCCCATGGCGTTACCCTTGGGGATACGGAAGCCATCCTTGTGTAGGGAGAGGCTGGTGAATCGACCGGGAACCGACGTCATCCGCGCGCTGGTTGTGGGGGATGCGCCTGCCCTGGCCCAGGTGCTGGCCACACTGGGAAGCGGCCCATTGCGCTTTGAGGTGCATATCGCCCCTTCCCTACCGGAGGCCGAGGCGCTGCTGGGGCCCCTTCATCCAGACCTCCTGTTCGTCGACTGGCGATTGCCTGGCCTGGAGGACTTCCTGGAGCGTATTCGACTGCAACCGATCACCCGCGTGATGATCGGTCCGCCCCTACCCGCCTCCGAGGTGGTGCGTCTGGTGCGCCTGGGCATTCACGACTTCCTGCTGGCCCCTCATCATCCCGACGAGGTCCAGGAATGCCTTCGCCGGGCTGTAACCCTGGTCCGCGAGCGCCGTCGGTCCATTCGGATGGTGGAGCGATTGCAACGCCAGCTCCAGCAGCTCAGCGTCCTCTATGAGGTCGGGCAGACGCTGACGGCCTCCCTCCGCCTGGAGGAGATCCTCTCATCCATTATGGAAGCAGCGATCCACCTGACCCAGGCGGAGGAAGGCGGCGTATGGCTACTGGATGAGACCGGCGAAACGCTTCATCTGCGGGTTCACCGAAGCCGGGATGCGAAGGCTTCCCCGGCGGTTTCCACGCTTCCGTTAACCATGCCGGTCTCCGATAGCTTGCTGGGGCGGGCGGTCCGCACCGGCCGTCCGATCCTGCTGGGGCCAGGGATTCATCGGCTGGATACCGGGATCCTGGTGCGATCGCTGCTCTACGTGCCCCTCCGGGCCCATGGACGCATTCTGGGCGTGCTGGGCGTGCTGAATCGCATGCGGGAGGCAGACTTCGCTGAACCCGATGTCCACTTCCTCACGATGCTTGGGGATTATGCGGCGGTGGCCATTGAGAAGGCCCGGCTCTTCGAAGCCATCCAGGCGGAGAAGAGCAAATTGGAGGCCGTCCTCTACGGTATCGAAGAGCCGGTCCTGGTGCTGGACTTTCAGGAGATCCTGATCCTGGCGAATCGATCGGCCCGGCAACATCTCCGTCTCCCTCCCCAGGCGGAGGGACAGCCGTTCCGCTCGGTGATCCGTCATCCGGAGCTTCTTTCCATGATCGACCAGAAACCCCCTATCGGGCAGACCATCCGTCAGGAGATCACTATGCCCGATCGCTTGATCTTTCAGGCCAGCCTGACGGCGGTGGAGGGCGTGGGCTACGTGGTGGTGATGCAGGACATCACCTATCTCAAGGAGCTGGATCGCATCAAATCGGAATTCGTCTCGATTGTTTCCCATGATGTCCGCACCCCACTGACCACCATCCGAGGCTATGTCAGCCTGCTGCCCCGGGTCGGCCCCCTGAACCACCGTCAGCAAGAGTTCGTGGAAAAAGTGGAACGGGCAATGCAGACTATCGTGGAGCTATTGAACAACCTGCTGGATCTCTCCCGGCTGGAGTCCGGGTATGCCCTCTCCATGGAGATCTGCTCGCTGGCCAGGATCCTGGATG
>NZ_DAOUCJ010000084.1 GCF_034432235.1 Thermoflexus sp.
GGCCAGCGGAACCGCGATCAGCAGATGGACTGCGGTGCCTCGGCACCGCACTCCAGGACTCCAGGACATAGGTGTTTGACCTCCGGTGTGGGTGAACGCAGGGCGCGCCCTCCGCGCCGGGCGTTGGCGGGCGCGCCGATGGAAATCGGCCTCATTGGGCGCTTCGCGCCCCGCGTCGGCCTGCGCCGACGCGGGAGATTTTCGGCCGGCGGAGGCCGGCCATCGGCCGGAGGCCTCTAAAGGTCGACTTCCTTCGACGCCTGAGGCGGATGGGATGCCATCATCGGCTCTACCGGAGATACAGAATGAGGACCGCCGTCAGCCCCCAGAGGATCACCGTCAGCAGCAACGGCCGGTCCTTCCACACCAGTTCATCCGGCGGGGCGGTTTCTCCCTTCACGTGGATCAGGTAGAGATACCGGAAGATCCCATAGAGAACGAAGGGGATGGTCAGCATCATCGCATGGTTGGAGGGAAGGTTGGGGGCAGAGAACGTGTAAAGCGAATAAGCCAATATGGTGGCGGCCATCACCACGCCCATCATTTCGTCGAGGAAGCGAACCGTATATTCCTCCAGGATGGCCCGGTGGTTGCGGGCGTTCTCGCCCAGGAGGATGATCTCCTGCCGGCGCTTGGCGAAACCGATGAAGAGGGCCAGAAGCAATGTGCACAGATAAAGCCACGGCGAGAACCGTTCCACCCGGACCAGGGGGACGCCAGCGGCGACGCGCAGGACATAGCCGCTGGCCAGGGTCAGCACATCCAGGATCACCCGATGTTTGAGCCAGAGGGAATAAGCCAGGTTCATCCCCCAATAGACATAGGCGATAAGCGCGAACTGGGGGTCCAGCAGGAAGGAGGGGTAGGCCAGGGCGATCGGGATCAGGAGCGCGGCCCCCCAGGCGATCCGGGGATCCAGCTCCCCGGCGGGCAGGGGGCGATGGCGCTTGCGGGGATGCTGTCGGTCTCTCTCCAGATCCTGCAGGTCGTTGAAGACGTAGACCGCCCCGGAGAGAAGACACAGGATCACAAAGCCCGCCACCGTGCGTCCGAGAGGCTCGGGGCGGAGCAGCTTCTCGTCGAACACCAGGGGGGCGAAGATGAAGACGTTCTTCAGCCACTGGCGCGGCCGCATGGATCGCGCCAGGCCGATTACGGATTTCCCCGGATGGATCGCCAGTGCCCTCATCGGAACCCTGCTCCACGTCGGATCGCTGTGGGTAGCCCCCCCCGCTGGTCCCGATTATAATTCGATCTACCGGCAGGGCGGAAGCCGCATCCCGGGGGGAGAACCCCTCGGTCCCCGGAATATGGGGGTAGGGGAGGGAGGGCGCCTCACCCCGGGGGCTCCTCTCTGGATGGACTGCGGTGCCGAGGCACCGCAGAAAATTTCCCTTTTTCGGAATCCGGCCCATGGGCGAGCAGGAGCATCTGGTCCTCCGTCGGAAGATCCTGGGGATTGCCCTCCGGCAGGCGCGGGAGGAAGCGGGGAAGACCGTTCGGGAGTGCGCGGCGTTGCTCGGGATTTCCTCGGCCCGCTATCGGGCCTATGAATCCGGCCGACGGGATCCCACGCTGCCGGAGCTGGAGGCCCTGGCCTGGTTCTTCCAGCGGCCCCTCTCCGCCCTTCTGGATCCCGATCGTCCCGCTTCGCCGGGCGGCGATGGGGCAGTGGGGGCGATCCCCGAGCTCCTCGCGCTCCGCCACCGGATCATCGGTCTGATCCTGCGCCAGGCCCGGGAGCGGGCTGGGAAGAGCATGCGCGAGGTCGCCGCGTTCCTGGGATGCTCCCCCCGACGGATCCGGGGATATGAGTCTGGAGAGCATCCCATCCCGCTGATCGAGCTGGAGCGCTTATGCCATTATCTGGGGGTTTCCCTTTCGGACTTCTATGACACGGATAGCCCCATCGGGCAATCCGTCCTCCTGGTGGACCAGGTGGAACGCTTCCGAGCGCTTCCTCCCGAGGTTCGTTCTTTCGTGACGTCGCCGGTCAACCTGCCCTATCTCCGCCTGGCGATGCGTCTGGCGGAGCTTCCGGCGGATCGCCTGCGGCATATCGCGGAGGACCTGCTGGAGATCACCCTGTGAGGGCATCGGCGGAGCATTTCGGAGGGATAGTCCCCGGCCTTCTCGATCTGCGGAGGGATTGCCGTGGGGTCACGAGCCATGCCTTCTGGAGGCTGAGCGATGGGTGCGACACAAGACCTGAAAGAGGCTTTTACTGAACACCCCATCTTTCCTTGAAGACCCATATGGACAGGGCGGCTGATCCGGGATGTGGACCACACCGGCGTTGATCCTCTTTCTGGGGATCGGAGCGGGGTTGTTCCGGCATCTAATGGCCGGCGGCGGGGGGCGGCGGCTGATGCTGGATCTGGGGTTGGGGTGTCTGGGCTTTGCCATCGGGCATAGTGTGGGGGAAGCGCTGGCTCCTGGGTTTGGGCGCATTGGAACCACAGCGGTGATCCCCGGCCTGGTGGGGGCGGGGGCGCTCCTCGGTGTCTCCTCGATAGCCGTCCCCTGGCCTCGCGGTTGATCCGGCCTCGATCGCGGTGGGCACTTCCCTCGTGACCTCGTAGGGCGCTGGCTGTTACAGGAGATCAGGCAGCCGGACCGCGTTCAGGCCCATCCAGACGGTTGACCGTTTCCTCTTAAGTCCTCGAGCAAACCCTGCGTTATCTTCCCTCAAAAATCTTCCGCGGACCCCCTGAGGATTTCCGGCGATCGGGGGTCCACGGGAGCCCTCTAAAAGACCCCGTTTCAACACACCTTTTCCTGCCCCATCC
>NZ_DAOUCJ010000085.1 GCF_034432235.1 Thermoflexus sp.
CTCCGACCTGCTGGGGGTGTTGAGCGATGTGGTGCACCGCCTGGTGGGAATGGAGGCTCAGGAGATGCGGGATCAGTACCTCTCCCTGGAAGCCCTCGACCGGCTCACCGCCCTGATCCACGCCACGGGAGATGACGCCCGCCGGTTCGCCGATATGAAGCACACGCTCTTCATCTACGCCGGGCTGGAATACGCCGGGGTGGTCCGGGGCCAGACCGCTGAGGCGACCGCCCGATGAGGACCAAGACGCCTGGGGGCATGGGGCGCCGGGCCCTGTCGTTCCCATCCCCCCAGAGCCCTATGGCAACCCGTAAGCGGTGATGCAAACCTCAACCAGAGAGGAGGAAGGCAATGGAGGTGAAAGCGATCTCCATGGTATGGCTTTCCCGCACCGGGTTGACCAACCTGAACGCGGGCGAGGGCGGCAGCAATCTGGTGGATCTGAAGAAATACCGCTGGGCCGGACGCGAGTATCCTTACGTCAGCGGCCAGGCCATGCGCTTCTACCTGAAAGAGGCCATCCGCCGGGAGGTGCGCCCGGAGGAGGCATGTGTGGCCGATGAGCAAGGGGAAACATGCGGGCGTATTCCCGAGTGTGTGCTCTGTGACCTCTTCGGCTTCATGATCACCTTGCCTGAAGTGGGTGCCGTCGTCCGGGTCTCGCCCGTCAAGGTCTCCCCGGCCATGGGCCTGATTCCCCTGGAGGAGACCATGACTGTGGACTTCCTCACCCGCCGCCATCGCGGCGCGGTCCAGGAGGAGGCGGGGGCCATCCGCGGGGATATCGTGAACGTGGAGATGGCCGTTAATCTTTACAAGGTGGGCCTGGCGGTGGATCTGCGCCGGGTGGGTCGCGAGGAGGAGCTGGTGGAGATCGAGAAGGGCCGCGGGAAGAAAGCCCAGACGGTGAGGGGGGTGACCCTGAAGGATTACGTTGATGAGGCGGAGCGCCGGCGACGCATCCGGCTGCTGCTGGATGCCGTGCAGGATTTCAGTGATTACTCCAAACAGGCCCGGCTGCTCACAGACTTCACCCCTGATCTCCTGCTTGTTGCGCTCCAGGCCAACTATTCCCATCGCCTCCAGAAGGCTCTGGAGATCCGATGGGATGGCGCCGCTATCCTTGATACGGCACGGCTCGATCAGGTGCTTCGGGAGCTTCAAGAGGATGTGGCAAGGGCAGATGAACGGCCGGCGGTTTTCGCCGGGATGCTGGAAGGCGTGATCGCAAACGGGGAGGCGGTCCGGGAGACCCTGGGCCGGCACGGGATCGAGGTCGTCACGCCGCGGGAGGCGATCGCTCGCGCGAAGGCCGCTCTGGGGGTGTGAGCGCATGACGAAATATGGGCTGACGGTAGACCTGGAGAGCCCGTATTTCGCCTGCTTCCGTCAGGTGGCGGCGACCAGTGTGGTCCTTACCTACCCGGTGCCGCCCTTCACCACGATCCTTGGCATGCTGCTCAACGCCCTGGGGGTTCACTACGCCCACTACGAAACGGAACGGCAACGCCTGCAGGAAGCGTTGCGATTCAACCTCCGGCCCCTGGAGCCCCCCGGGCGGCCCCAGCGGGAGCTGGCGAAGCTCCTCAAGCTGGTTGGGGAAGGCCGAAAAGAGGAGGGGAAACGCCCGGTGGATTTCCCCTCCTCCCCGGTGCGCAAATCCTTCCTCGTCCGGCCTGCCTATCGGGTTTATCTGGCTTCGGGGTCCCAGACGATCGTCCAGGAGCTCGGGGAGGCCCTGCGACGCCCGGCCCGTCCACTGTATCTGGGTGGATCCGACGACATGGTGATCGTGAACCTTCGCTGGATAGGCGAGGTGAAGCAAGCCGAGGGTCGAGAGGTCTGGGGGTTGCTGCCCGGCATTTACGAAGGATGCGAGCTGATCCGGCTGCCCCTGGCCTTCCGGACCGGGCGAGATCTGGCGCCGCCGCCCCTGCTCGCGTTGCCGCGCCGCTTCCCTTTCGCACTCCCCGAACCTCGGCCTCTGGCGTTTTTCGAATCCGAGGGCGTGATCCTGCTCCCTGCCTGAACCTCGCGAGGCGGCGCCGTCGCCTTCCGGCGCGCCGCAGCGATCACCGGCCGAGGGGCAACGCCCAGGGAAACGCACCATGGTGTTGTGGGGGAAGCGTGACGGCGAGCGATGGCAGACCCTCTACGGACACATCCGGGACAGCCTGGCCGTCGCGGAAGCCCTCACCCGACGGTCCGGCTTCCTCGGGTTCTGCCGCCGCCATGGATTTGACGCGGATCATGTCCGCCAGATCATCGGGCTGGTCGTCCTCTTTCACGATGCGGGGAAAGGCACCGCCCCCTTCCAGGAAGCGCTGGAGGCCGATCGAACCTCCTGGAATTTCCCCCACGCCCTGGCGGCTTTGCCGCTGATGGACATGGCCTGGCGGAAGGCCTCTTTCCCCAAGCTGCTGAAAGAAGCCCCCATCCTTGAGGTGCTCGCGGTCGCTGCCCACCACACGGAGCTACATCGGGATCTCTACCAGAACCTCCCGGATCCCCACAAACGGCTCAGCTTCCTCCCCGCGCTCCAGGAGATCCTGCGTCGGCTCTACGAGGAGACTGCTCTGATCTGGGGATGGACCGCTGCGTTCCCGGACCTGCCGCTGGATGAGCTCTCGCGGCGCACGCTGGGCGAGCTGTCGAAAGCGTTGCTGAGGATACGAGAGAGGATAACTCAGCAAGTCGCCGGGATGTCAATGGAAGAGCAGGCGCGCTTCCGCGCCTGTTACGTGGCGCTCCTCGCCTATCTGAAGGCGGCAGATAAAGCGGCCAGCCGCGTCTTCGCTGAGCGGGCCCGCCCGGGGGAGAACGGCCCGCTGCTCCCCTTCCCCCTCCCGGAGGCGGAACTCGAATCTTTTCTTCCCGATTGGCCGTCGGATGCCGGAGAGCGGCTGCGAGAAGCCCTACCGCCTGGAAAGGACTGGTTCGATTATCAGAAGGAGCTGTGGGAAGCCTCGTTCCGGTGGGGAATGGTGCGGGCGCCATGTGGGCGGGG
>NZ_DAOUCJ010000086.1 GCF_034432235.1 Thermoflexus sp.
TCCTTGTGGAGCCGAAGGGCAGAGGGGATCGGCTCTCCGCGTTCGATCGCTTCCAGGCAACGCGCCAGGCCCCAGTTGTAGGCAAAGCGAGCGGCCCCCACGTGCCGGGCCAGGGTCACCCGCTGCGCCCCGTTCGGATCCCGCTCGAAGCGAAACGCCTGCATCCCCCGCATCCCACCGCCTCCAGCCCTCGCCTGGCGCGGTTCCGCGCGGAGAGTTTCACGGTTGCAGCCGGTCGTCAGAACTTGCAATAAATCTAATAAAATGGGCAACTGCTGTCAACCCTGAGGGCCTGGATTCCATCTCGGATCCTCACGCCATGATTACGGAGCTTTTCAGAAAGGCAACTCCTGCTCACAATCCGGACGATTCGGCACACTGCTGATTTTGTGATGATCTTACCACAGGCGATGTGAATGTCAATAAATGCGTCTCCTCCCTTCCAAAGTCACTTCCCTTTTTTTAAAACAGCCCCACTATAGAGAAAGTCCCGTGTCCATCCCCCAGATAATCCCCAGGACTTCAATGGGACGCAGGGTGGGGGAATCCAACGTATAATTCACGGGAAGCGGATTCCGTTCGCCGAGCCCCAGATCTGCGCTCTTCCAGAGGAGGCCCCCATGGATTTCCGGTTGAGCGATGAGCATCGCATGGTGCAGCAGATGGTCCGCGAGTTCGCCGAGCGGGAGATCCGGCCGGTCATCAAGGAGCACGACCGGGCTCAGAAACCGATCCCATGGCTCTTCGAGCGGATGGCCGCCCTGGGGCTCCTGGGGATCTGCATCCCCGTGAAATACGGCGGCGCGGGGATGGACTACATCGCCCTGGGCCTGGCCTGCGAGGAGCTGGAGCGGATCGACAGCTCCCTCCGGGTGGTGATGTCCGTCCACGTGGCCCTCAATTCCCTCTCCCTCCTTCAGTGGGGAACAGAGGAACAGAAGCGACGATACCTGGTTCCTCAGGCGAGGGGAGAGAAGATCGCTGCTTACGCCCTCACCGAGCCCGGCGCCGGATCCGACGCGGCCGCCATCCGCACGACCGCAAAACGCCAGGGAGATGTCTACATCCTGAACGGGGAGAAAACCTGGATCAGCCTGGCGGATGTGGCGGATCACTTCCTGGTGATCGCCAAGACCGATCCGGAGAAAGGCCACCGGGGCATGTCGGCCTTCATTGTGGAACGCTCGTTCCCCGGTGTAAAAACCGGCACCATCCACGGCAAGCTGGGGGTCCGCGCGGGCAACACCGGATGGATCGTCCTGGAGAACACCCCGGTGCCGGTGGAGAACCGTTTGGGAGAGGAAGGGGAAGGCTTCTATATTGCCATGGCGGCCCTGGACAACGGGCGTTACACGGTGGCGGCGGGGGCCACCGGGCTGATCCGGGCTTGCCTGGAAGCCTCAGTGAAATACGCCAACGAGCGGATGACCTTTGGCCGCCGGATCGGGGAGCATCAGCTGGTCCAGGAGATGATCGCGAAGATGGCCGCCAATTATGAGATCGCCCGCCTGCTCTATCTGCGGGCCGGGTGGATGAAGAACATGGGGATGCGCAACACCCGGGAGACCAGCCTGGCCAAATGGTTCGCCACCGAGGCGGCCGTTCAGGCGGCTCTGGATGCGATCCAGATCCATGGAGCCTATGGCTACAGCGATGAGTATGATGTGGAGCGTTACCTGCGCAACGCGAAAGGGGAAGTGATCTACGAGGGCACCAGTCAGATCCACACGATCCTGCAGGCGGAATACGCCCTGGGCTATCGCAAGGATCGCCCCCTGCGCTGCGAGTTGCCGGCCTACGATCCGGAGATCTGGCGCGCCGAGCCGGCGATGGCCTGAACCTGTCCTGAACACCTCCTGCTCAGAATTCAGAATGGCGAGGAGTGACGCCGCTGCCTCTTCCTGAAGGCTTTCGGGAAAGGGATCCTCCCACCTCCTGGAATGGGAGCGCGACGGGGGATGTCCTGTAAGCGAACAAAGAATATCCCTGCCGGAGGGGACCATGCACATTGTGGTGCCCATCAAGCAAACCCCAGATACGACCGCCACGTTGACCGTCGACGCATCGGGACGGATATCCTGGGGCGATGCCCCGCTGATCGTGAATCCATGGGATGAATTCGCCATCGAGGAGTCCCTGCGGTTGAAGGAGAAGTTCGGAGGGAGGGTCACGGTCATCACGATGGGCCCGGAATCCGCGAAGGAGGCGCTGAAGCAGGCCGTGGCCATGGGATGCGATGAGGCCATTCTTCTTCACGATCCCGCCTTTGAGGGCTCCGATGCGGTGGTCACCGCCGCCATCCTGGCCGCGGCCATCCGCAAACTGGGTGCGGTAGACCTGGTCTTCATGGGCAAAGAGAGCGTGGACGGGAACTCCGCCCAGGTCCCGCCGGCCCTTGCCCGTCGCCTGGGCTGGCCATTGCTGGCCTATGTAGGGAAGATCCGTGAGATCGATCCGGCCGGGCGGACGATCGTGGTGGAGCGGATCCTGGAGGAGGGCCGCCAGGTGGTGCGGGCGCCGCTCCCGGCGGTTCTCAGCGCGATGCAGATGAACGAGCCGCGATATCCCTCCTTTATGGGGATCCGGAAAGCGGCCCGCATGTCGATCCCGGTCTGGACCGCAGCGGATCTGGGGCTGGCGCTGGAGCAGGTCGGCGCGTCCGCCTCGGCGGCCCGCTGGCCTGTCGTCTTCGCCCCGCCGAAGCAGGAGGTCCGGTGTGAGTTCATCCAGGGGGAGTCGCCCGAGGAGATCGCCCGCCTCCTGGTGGATCGGTTGCTGGCGGAGAAGGTCCTGTGAGCTTTCCCTTCGCATAGCTCCTGAGAGATCCCGGCTTACGGAGGATATCCATGAGCCATGTCTGGGTCTGGCTCGAGCAATTCCAGGGGAAGATCCCCTCGATCGTGTGGGAGACCATGGGAGTGGCCCGGCGGCTGGCGGATGCCCTGGGAACCGGAGTGACGGCTGTGTGGATCGGGGGGACGATCGCCGATCAGGCTGGGGAGGCCATTGCCATGGGCGCCGATGTGGTCCAGGTGATCGAACACCCGGCGCTGGCCGATTTCCGGTTCGAACCTTATCTGACTGTCCTGAGCCATTTGGTGAAGGAAGGGGCCCCTCAGGTTATCCTCATCGGTTCCACCGCCCGCGGCCGCGAGCTGGCCGGGGGGCTGGCGGCGGAACTGGGGACGGCGGCGCTGGTCGATGCGCTGGAGGTCTCTGTGGAAGATGGGCGTGTCATTGCGATCCGGCCGATCTATGAAGGCAAGCTGTTCGCCCGGACCTATGTCGAGCGCTCTCCCGCGATCGTAACCATCCGGGGGCGTGCCTTCCCCAAACCCGATCCCGATCCCGGTCGAAAAGGGGAGATCCGTCGGGTTTCCATCGAGCTGGATCCCCTGGCTTTCCCCACAGAGGTCCTGGAGTGGATCCAGGAAACAGAGGGGGAGATCAGCCTGAACGAGGCCCGTATTGTGGTGGGCGGCGGGCGCGGGGTTGGTGGGCCGGAGGGGTTTGAGCCCTTGCGGGAGCTGGCTCGCGCATTAGGGGCTGCCCTGGGAGCCACGCGGGCGGTGGTGGATGCGGGCTGGATCCCTTACAAGTACCAGGTAGGCCAGACCGGGAAGACGATCAGCCCGGATCTCTACATCGCGTGCGGGATCTCCGGTGCCATCCAGCATCTCTCTGGCCTGCGGGGGGTGAAGGTCATCGTAGCGATTAATAAGGATCCCGAGGCCCCGATCTTCAAGGTGGCCCGTTATGGTGTGGTGGACGATCTTTTCAAGATCGTCCCGGCCCTTACAGCGGAGCTCCGTCGTCGCGGGCTCGCGAAAGGGTGAGCCTTCTATCTCCTCGGATCACGGACCATTTTCCGCTCGCTCCTTGCGCTTCGGCGGGCGTGTTGGGCTGCCTGCCGTTTGATCTCCTGCCGCAGAGCCTTCGTGGGCGCGGGCCAACTATCTCCTCGGCCAGCGGCACGAGAGCGGATCGTCCAGCGGAGGCTATACATTGCGGGATGGCTTCGAGGGGGAGGGGGGGAGGCTGGCCGAGAAGCCCAGGACGGCTCCCAAGATCATGGCGGTTACAGCTTCCCACAGCGGAAGAGGGATTCCGGAAACCAGTGAGAACAACCAGGCGACAGCCAGCCCCAGGATCGCACCGCTGAGGATCAGCAACGGGCGGGCCCGGAGAGTAGAAGGAGTTGTCGGCGTTCGCTCGGAAGGCGGAGTCATCGGCAGCTCCCACGGTTTTGTCAGGCGGCCGACGACCGAAAAGCCGACTACAAAAAAACGGTGTGGGGAAAACCCCACACCGGCCGTGTAGCGCCCCCGGCGCGACTCGAACGCGCAACCACTGGATCCGAAGTCCAGCGCTCTATCCAATTGAGCTACGGGGGCCCTTTGGGGAGGGCGACGGGGTTCGAACCCGCGACCTCCTGATCCACAGTCAGGCGCTCTCACCGCTGAGCTACGCCCTCCACGCGCTTTTAATTTTACTGTGTTCTCCCCACCCTCGCAATCCGCCGGGTCCTGGGGAGTTGGATGATCGGCCGGACGGTGATGGATTGATCCCCATCATCCGAATTCGGAGTTTTCCCCATGGATCCTGGAAAGCAAGCGCAGGAGTTCTTCTCCCGTTATGCCCCAGCTTACACGGTTAGCCCTTCCCACCGGGCTGGCGAGGATTTGCACCGGTTGGTGGCCCTGCTGGCTCCAGCTGGTCGAGGGCGCCTCCTGGATGTCGCCACAGGTAGTGGTCATACCGCCCTCGCCATGGCCTCGTGGGTAGACGAAGCGGTAGGCCTGGATCTCACCCCGGCGATGGGAGCCGAGTTCATGCGCCAGGCCCGGGCCCATGGCTTCCTCGGGATGCGGTTCGTGGTTGGGGCGGTGGAGGCCCTTCCCTTTCCGGATGGCGCTTTCCAATGGGTCACGTGCCGCCGGGCCGCTCATCATTTCCCCGATCTCCCCCAGGCCCTGGCCGAGATGAAACGGGTCTTGGCGCCTAACGGACGGATCGGTATAGTGGATATGATTGCTCCGGCGGATCCGGAGGCAGCGCGCTTTCTGAATGAACTCGAACGGATCCGGGACCCTTCCCATCAACGGGCGCTTGGTCTGAAGGAGTGGAGGGAGCAAATGCAGGGGACAGGGCTATCGCTGATCGCTGTCGAAGTCGTCGAGGAAATCCAGTCCTGGGAGCAGTGGTGGTTCCCTGTCCCTCTCGACAGCGCGGCAGCAGAACGGGCCCTCGCATATGTCTCTCAGGCAGGCCCAGAAGCCGGGGAAGTCTTGCTTCCACATCCGAAAGGGGTGATGATCCGGAAGCGACGGGGAATCATGGTAGCGATCCGCCAGCCCTCATCGACATCCCTTCCGGGCTCGCCCGTAGATGTCGCAGATCCGCTCCAGGGGGCCTGAAAAGCGGAGGGCCAGTCCCCCCTCTCCCAATCGAAGGCGAACCCAGCGGCGCAAATCCCAAATCGGATCTCATGGTTGGCGTTCTCACGGGCTTTTGAGGTCCCCGGGATGCCTCCGGCACCCTGGGCTCTTGAACGGGAGTGCAATCGATTCATCGTCCAGGGGGAGCGGTTGCTTCCATGAATTTGCGTTGCCTGGTGATCATCCCGACTTACAATGAGCGGGAGAACATCGAAGGGCTCATCCGGGCGCTCCTGGCGCTTCCTCTTTCGCTGGATGTGTTGGTGGTGGATGACCATTCGCCGGATGGAACAGGGGAGCTGGTGGCGGCAATGGCCGCGGGGGATCCCCGCATCCATATTCTCCGCCGGCCCGCCAAGCTGGGGCTGGGGACCGCTTATGTGGCCGGGTTCCGGTTTGGGCTGGCCCATGGTTATGGGCGCATCCTGACGATGGATGCGGATTTCTCCCACGATCCGGCGTATGTGCCGGCGTTGATCGAGCGAAGCCAGGAGGCGGATTTGGTCATCGGCTCCCGATATGTTCCGGGCGGAGAGGTGGTGGACAGCCCGTGGTATCGGCGGCTGCTCAGCCGGGGGGCCAACCGGTTTGCCCGGACGCTACTGGGCTTAACCCCGAGGGATGTGACGGCGGGCTTTCGCTGTTATCGCCCGGCGGTTCTGGAGGCGATTGCTCCAGAAACCATCCGGGCGGAGGGGTATGCGTTCCTGATTGAGATCACCTATCGGGTGCAGCGGGCAGGCTTTCGGATCGCCGAGGTTCCCATCCGGTTTAGGGACCGCCGCTATGGGCGATCCAAGGTGTCGCGACAAGAGATCGCGCGGGCGCTGTGGACGGTTCTCCGGCTCGCGCAGGATCGGAAACGCGTTCGCCGGAAGCCATGAATGTCCGCCGGCCTGGGCGAGAGGGCGGGCCGTCTCATTCTCATGCGCTTGGGGGTGTGGTCGGACAGCTCGCTTTTCCCATCCTGGAATCCGGAGGCGGACGCCGTGGAGTTTGTCGTCTGCAACCTCTGCGGTTCCTCCCGGACTCGTCTGCGCTTTCCCAGCACCCTGTCGCGCCGTCGGGATCGAGCGCCGGATTTCCGCTGCACCAGCAACGGCTACGGGATCCATCCCCCGATCGTCCAATGCGTGGACTGTGGCCTGGTCTACGCCAATCCCCGTTATGCAGCGTCAGAGATCACGGAGACCTATCGGGCGATCGAAGATCCTCTTTATGTGCTGGAGCGGGAAGGACGAGTCCTTACATTTGAGCGTCATCTCCAGCCCATCGAACAGCTCGCCGGACCTGGGCATGGTCGGCGCTTGCTTGATGTGGGCTGCCATATCGGGATCTTCTTGGAGATCGCCCAGGCTCACGGCTGGGAGGCCTGGGGGGTGGAGCCCTCGCGCTGGGCGGTGGAGATCGCGCGGGCCAGAGGGCTTCGGGTAATTGAGGGGACGCTCCGGGAGGTGGGGTTCCCCAATGCCTGGTTCGATGTGGTCACGCTGTGGGATGTCATCGAGCATCTGGGCGATCCGATGGGCGAGCTTCGCGAAATCTATCGGATCCTGAAACCCGATGGCTGGGTGGTGATCCATACGATGGATATTGAGAGCCCCTTCGCTCGGCTCCTGGGCGCGCGCTGGCCATGGCTGATGGAGATGCATCTTTACTACTTCTCCCGACGCACGCTGCGGAGCATGCTGGAGCGCGTTGGGTTTCGAGTTCATCATATGGCGGCGGAGGGACGATATCTGCGCCTGGGATATCTGGCCACACGGGTCCGTGCGCTCTTTCCCCGCCTGGGCGCGCTTCTGGTCTGGCTGGTCCAGCGAGCCCATTTAGCCGCGCGGGCCGTTTATATCGATCTGGGGGATCTGTTCACCGCTTATGCTCAGAAGCCTGAGTCCCCCCAATGATCCCGCCTTGTTCATCGAGATCCCGAGGGCCCCAACGAATAATGAACCCATCGGAGAGCGCACCGATATCGCCGTAAGCTATATCACCACATTATGGAAAGCAGCGGTTGCCCTCCTGGGTCAGGCCGCTTACAATGAGACAGGAATAGCGCTCTGTATTCCCTCAAATTGTCCCTTGCGATTGGCATGCCACGCAAAGGTCGGATCTCTGACCGAAGGGGGTCGCTATGCACATCCCGCCCGATCTGCGCTACACGGAATCCGACGAATGGGTTCGCCTGGAAGGCGAGGAAGCGGTGTGCGGCGTCACCGATTACGCCCAGAGCCAGCTCTCCGATGTCGTTTACGTGGAGCTGCCCGAGGTGGGTCGCACATTTCAGAAAGGCGAGGTCTTCGGGGCGATCGAGTCGGTGAAGGCGGCGGCCGATCTCTATATGCCGATGAGCGGAACCATCACAGCGGTGAACACCGACTTGGTTCAAAACCCGGAGTGGGTGAATCAGGACCCCTATGGGCGGGCCTGGCTGATCCGATTCCGGCCCAGCAACCCCGCGGAGTATGAAACCCTGATGGACGCCGAGGCATATCGGGCCCATTGCGAGGCCCGCGCACATTGAGAGACGATCGCCTGAGCCATGTGCCGTTTCCCTTTCCCTGCGAACAGAACGGGCAGGGGATGGAGAACGGGTTTGCCGGAGAAGAACGGGCTCTGCTCTCGGAGGTGCCCATGCGCTTTGTTCCGCACACGGAGGAAGAGCGTCGCGAGATGCTCCGGGCCATCGGCGTGGAGCGGATTGAGGATCTCTTCGCCGATGTGCCGGAAGCTTATCGCTTTCCCCCTTTGAACCTCCCTGAGCCCCTGACGGAGCTGGAAGTTCGCTGGGAGCTGGAGGCCCTGGCGGAAGCCAACATCCACACCGGTCAATATGCGTGCTTCCTCGGCGCCGGGGCTTACCGGCACTTCATCCCGGCGGTTATCGATGAGTTGTTGCGCCGCGGGGAGTTCTATACCGCTTACACTCCTTACCAGCCGGAGGTCAGCCAGGGCACCCTCCAGGCGATGTTCGAGTTCCAGTCCATGATCTGCGCCCTTACTGGAATGGAGGTGGCCAACGCCAGCCATTACGACGGCTCCTCCGCCCTCGCGGAAGCGGTGCTGATGGCCTTGCGGCTGACCCGGGGGGAGCGGCCGAAGGTGCTTTTGTTCCCCACCATCCATCCAGAATACCGGGCGGTGGTCCACACGTATGTCCAGCACCTGGACGTCCGCCTGGAGGGAGAAAGCGGATGGACCCTTGACCAGTTGCGGAGGCCGATTCTCCTTGTGGAAGAGCTGGAAGCCCGCCTGGACGCGGAGACAGCGGCCCTGGTGATCCCTTACCCCGATTTCCTGGGTCGGGTGCTCCCCCCTTCGCGCCTGCGGGAGACGGCGGATCGGGTCCACCAGGCCGGCGCGTTGCTGATCGCCGTGGTTAACCCTATCGCCCTGGCTCTCTTCGAGCCCCCAGGGAGCTGGGGGGCGGATATCGTGGTGGGCGAGGGGCAGCCCCTGGGGATCCCCCTGAGCTTCGGGGGTCCCTATCTGGGGATCATGGCCACCCGTATGGCGTTCGTGCGTCAGCTGCCCGGCCGCATCGTGGGAGAGACGGTGGATCTGGAGGGCCGCCGGGGATATGTCTTGACCCTCTCCACCCGTGAGCAGCATATCCGCCGGGAGAAGGCCACCAGCAACATCACCACGAACGTCGGCCTGATGGCCCTGGCGGCCACGATCTATCTTTCCGTGATGGGCAAGCACGGGCTCCGTCAGGTCGCCTCGCTCTGCTATCATAAGGCCCACTACCTGGCGGAACGGATCGCCTCTCTTCCGGGCTACGAGGTCTGGCGCGAGCATCCATTCTTCCACGAGTTTGTGGTTCGAACCCCGCGCCCGGTTGCCGAGATCAACCGGATCCTTTACGAGGATTATCAGATCCTGGGCGGCTATGATCTGGGCCAGGCGGATCCTGTGCTGGCTGGCCATATGTTGCTGTGCGTCACAGAGATGAACACGCGGGAGGAGATCGACGCGCTGGTGGAGGCCCTGGGCGAAATCGGGCCGGCCTATGAGGGCTGAGAACAGGAATCGGGGATGAGCCGTTTCCCCGTCACCTGATCTCCCAGATCCTGTTCCAACTCCAGGCTGGAGGTGTGAGATGCAGGAGCCTCTGATCTTTGAATACTCCGTTCCCGGTCGGCGGGGCGTGGAGATGCCCGAGCCGGACGTCCCGGAGGCTCCTTTCCCGGAAGGCTTTCTTCGAGAGGATCTTCCCCTTCCGGAGGTAAGCGAGATCGATGTGGTCCGTCATTTCCTCCGCCTCTCCCAGATGAACTACGGGGTGGACAAAGGCTTCTACCCCCTGGGCTCCTGCACGATGAAATACAACCCCAAGATCAACGAAGAGATGGCCCGGCTTCCCGGCTTCGCCCAGCTTCATCCTTATCAGGATCTCGACACAGTGCAGGGAGCACTGGCCCTGATGTATCACCTCCAGGAATTTCTGAAGGAGATCGGAGGATTCGCCGCAGTCTCCCTTCAACCAGCGGCGGGCTCCCAGGGCGAGCTGGCAGGCATCTTAATGATCCGGGCGTATCACCGGGACCGCGGGGAAGGGAAGAAGCGGATCAAGATGCTGATCCCGGATTCCGCCCATGGCACAAACCCGGCCTCCTCGGCCATGGCCGGCCTGCAGGTGGTCAACATCCCGTCGGACCGGCGGGGAAACATCGATCTGGATGCTCTGCGCCGGGAATGCGACGAGACCGTGGCGGGCCTGATGATCACCAATCCCAACACCCTGGGGCTCTTCGACGAGAACCTGATGGAAGCCATTGAGCTCGTCCACCGCTGCGGAGGGCTGATCTACGGCGATGGGGCGAACATGAATGCCCTGATGGGGATCTGTAAGCCCGGCGAGATGGGCTTCGATGTCATGCATTACAACCTGCATAAGACGTTCAGCACCCCCCACGGCGGCGGGGGTCCGGGGGCAGGACCGGTGGGGGCCAGCGAGCGGCTGGCTCCGTATCTGCCCGGGCCCATTGTGGCCATCGACCGGGAGCGGACTGTGCGCCCGGACGAGCCGGTCTACACGCTGGTGTGGCCGGAGCGCAGCATCGGCCGGGTGCGGGCCTTCTATGGCCATTTCGGGGTCTTCGTCCGGGCTTACACCTATATCCGGATGCATGGCCCCCGCTTGCGGGAGGTCTCTGAGGCGGCGGTCCTGAACGCCAATTACCTGCTGGCGCGGCTGCGGAGCGTTTACCCGGTGCCCTATGATCGTTTGTGCAAGCATGAATTCGTGATCATGGGGAAGGTGCCGGGCACGCCTATCCGGGCCCTGGATATCTCCAAGCGTTTGATGGATTATGGCTTCCATCCGCCGACGAATTATTTCCCGCTGATCGTGCCGGAAGCTTTGATGATCGAACCGACGGAAACCGAAAGCAAGGCCACCCTGGATGCCTTCGCGGAGGCGATGCGGCGGATTGCGGAGGAGGCGCGGCAGGATCCGCAGCGGGTGCAGCAGGCGCCTCATACCACTCCAGTGCGCCGCCTGGATGAGGCGCGAGCCGCCCGCCAGCTCATCCTGCGCTATCTCCCGGCTTCCGAGCCCCGTCCCACCCTCGCTCAGGCGTAGTCCGCTCGCAGGCTGCGGATGGAGCGGGGGATGCCCGATCCCACCCAGGGTTTCGTCTGATGTTGACAGGGAGGAGAGGATCCGGTATATTAAGGAAGGGATGGTTTGGGGTGACCGGGATCCTGGGGTGATCTCCCCTGGGAGTCTTGACAAACCCGGGGGGTTGTGCTATAAAATAAGGTGCGTTTGGATCCTGGACAGGCGAAAGCTGGCGGGGCGCATGGCCGGTGGACGTTGACGCAGGCCCGCCCCACCGTTATGGGGACTGATTCCCATAGCGGCTTGTGTTGTCTTCCGCACCTTAACAACTGAATTGTGGCAGGAAGTCCGGGGACGTCTGGCAGAAGTCTTGCGGTCGGACCTTACACCCCGGGAGGTCAACCTCCTGGGGATAGGAGAGCCGACGGAGAGTTTGATCCTGGCTCAGGGTGAACGCTGGCGGCGTGCCTAACACATGCAAGTCGAGCGGGGAGGGGGTAGGCGCAAGCCGAGCCCTCCTAGCGGCAAACGGGTGAGTAACACGTGGGTGACCTGCCCCGGCGTGGGGGATAACCCTCCGAAAGGGGGGCTAATACCGCATACGCTCGGCGGGGGCGGCCCGTCGAGGAAAGGCCCGGGGAGGAGACGAACCGGGTCGCGCCGGGAGGGGCCCGCGGCCCATCAGGTAGTTGGTGGGGTAATGGCCCACCAAGCCGATGACGGGTAGCCGGCCTGAGAGGGTGACCGGCCACACGGGCACTGAGACACGGGCCCGACTCCTACGGGAGGCAGCAGTGGGGAATCTTGGGCAATGGGCGAAAGCCTGACCCAGCGACGCCGCGTGCGGGAAGAAGCCCTTCGGGGTGTAAACCGCTTTTGCCGGGGACGAGAAAGGACGGTACCCGGCGAATAAGGCCCGGCCAACTACGTGCCAGCAGCCGCGGTAATACGTAGGGGCCGAGCGTTACCCGGATTTACTGGGCGTAAAGCGCGCGTAGGCGGGGCTCTAAGTCGGGCGTGAAAGCCCCGGGCTCAACTCGGGGAGGCCGCTCGATACTGGAGCCCTTGAGGGCGGGAGAGGGTGGTGGAATTCCCGGTGTAGCGGTGAAATGCGTAGATATCGGGAGGAACACCAGTGGGGAAGCCGGCCACCTGGCCCGTCCCTGACGCTGAGGCGCGAAAGCGTGGGGAGCGAACCGGATTAGATACCCGGGTAGTCCACGCCCTAAACGATGCGCACTAGGTATGGGGGGCTGACCACGCTCTCCGTGCCGAAGCTAACGCGTTAAGTGCGCCGCCTGGGTAGTACGGCCGCAAGGCTGAAACTCAAAGGAATTGGCGGGGGCCCGCACAAGCAGCGGAGCGTGTGGTTTAATTCGATGCAAAACGAAGAACCTTACCCGGGCTTGACATGCCGGTGGTACCGACCCGAAAGGGAAGGGACCCCGCAAGGGGAGCCGGCACAGGTGCTGCATGGCTGTCGTCAGCTCGTGCCGTGAGGTGTCGGGTTAAGTCCCGCAACGAGCGCAACCCCTGCCCCTAGTTACACGTGTCTAGGGGGACTGCCGGCGACAAGCCGGAGGAAGGTGGGGATGACGTCAAGTCAGCATGGCCTTGATGCCCGGGGCTACACACACGCTACAATGCCCGGTACAATGGGTTGCCAACCCGCGAGGGGGAGCCAATCCCATCAAAGCCGGGCTCAGTTGGGATTGCAGGCTGCAACCCGCCTGCATGAACGCGGAGTTGCTAGTAACCGCCGGTCAGCCATACGGCGGTGAATACGTTCCCGGGCCTTGCACACACCGCCCGTCACGTCATGGGAGTCGGCAACGCCTGAAGCCGGTGGCCCAACCCTCCCCCACTCAGGGCCTCTCCCTGGAGGGACCTTGAGTGGGGGAGGGAGGGAGCCGTCGAAGGCGGGGCCGGCGACTGGGACGAAGTCGTAACAAGGTAGCCGTAGCGGAAGCTGCGGCTGGATCACCTCCTTTCTAGGGAGTGTTGGTCGAGGGCGATCTCCCGGCGTGAGCCGGATGCCCTTCGACCCACCCCATGGTGGTCCGTCAGAGGCGTTGCCTCTGGCGTCCCAACGCCGGACGCCCGGCCCTTCCTGCCACAATTCAGTTGTTAAGGTGCGTCATGCGTGGAGTCCTCCCATTCCCCTGGTGACTGGAGCGGCGGGGAAACACCCGGTCCCATCCCGAACCCGGAAGTTAAGCCCGCCAGCGCCGATGGTACTGGAGGGGCGACCCTCTGGGAGAGTAGGCCGTTGCCAGGGGAATGGTTGCGCCGCGGGGTGGAGCAGCGGTAGCTCGCCAGGCTCATAACCTGGAGGTCGCGGGTTCGAATCCCGCCCCCGCAACTGTCTGGATACGGCACGGTGTGATTTCACGCTGTGCCCTCATCTGTGGGTTCCGCCAGATCCTCCTCCTGCACCCCTGTGGGAAGGGCGGACGGTAAAGCGGCCGCTCGCCCCTTTTTCTCTTTACGTTCCCACTGTGCCTGTAGGGGATATCGGTGCATGGGATTCCCAATGGGTCTTGGCGACCCGAAGGAGGTTGCCATGGAGCGTCGAAACCGCCCCATCCTCCCGGACGAGGAGGAGGAGCTGGAAAACGAGGAGCTCTGGGCCGAGCCCTGGGAGGAGGAGGCCCCTCTGGAGGAGCTCGACCTGGAGCCTGAACTGGATGAGGAAACGTCCCTCCCGGTCCTGGGCGAACTGGCGGAGGATCGGGATCTGATCTCCCTTTACTTCCGGGAGGTCACCGATCATCCCCTGCTCACCGCCGAGGAGGAAAAGGAGCTGGCCACGCGGATGGCCCGCGGGCGAGAGGCCGCTCGTCGCCTGGCCCGCGATGGAAATCTTCCGCCCGAGGTCCGCCAGCGTCTGGAGCGGCTGGTGGAGGAAGGCCGCCAGGCTCGCGAGAAGCTGATCACCTCGAACTTCCGGCTGGTGATCAGTGTGGCCAAGAAGTATCAGGGCCTCGGGGTACCCCTGCTGGATCTGATCCAGGAGGGGAACCTGGGCCTGATGAAGGCCGTGGAGCGCTTCGATCCCAAGCGGGGCCGTCGCTTCTCGACCTATGCCACGTGGTGGATCCGCCAGGCGATCACCCGGGCGCTGGCGATGCAGGCCCGCACGATCCGCCTGCCGATCCATGCTCAGGAGCAGCTGCGAAAGGCCCAGCGGATCGCCCATCAGATCGAGC
The DNA here is from genome assembly GCF_034432235.1 of Thermoflexus sp. Taxonomy (NCBI): domain Bacteria; kingdom Bacillati; phylum Chloroflexota; class Thermoflexia; order Thermoflexales; family Thermoflexaceae; genus Thermoflexus; species Thermoflexus sp. The sequence continues at coordinate 14,211 of NZ_DAOUCJ010000086.1, forward strand.
AGGAGGCTGGCCGGCCAGCCACCCCAGAGGAGGTTGCAGAGCGGCTGGGTATGGAGACCGACAAGGTGGAGTGGCTCTGGAATGCCGCCCGGCCGTTGCTCTCTCTGGAAGAGCCCATGGATGACGAGGGGGAGACCACGCTGGAAGGGGCGATCCGGGATGTGGAGAGCCCGGCTCCTGATGAGGTGGTGGCGGATCAGCTGTTGCGGGAGCAAATCGAAGAGTTGCTCAATGAGTTGCCCAGCCGCCACGCCCGGGTTCTCCGGTTGCGATATGGATTCGAAGATGGGCGATCCTACACCCTGGAGGAGGTTGCCCAACGGTTCGGGCTAAGCCGGGAGCGGATCCGCCAGATCGAGGCGGAGGCTCTGCGCTATCTGCGCAAGCAGCTCAAGGTGCGCCAGATGAGGGAGTTCCTGAAGGCTGCTTGAGCACCCTCGTAAACAAAGGATCAAGAGGCCGGCACCCGATGCGTCGCCGGCCTCTTGTTGTTGAATGGAGCTGTCTTTCCCATATCTCTGTCAGGAGGAAGCCTGCCCATGTTACGAGTGGAACGCCAGGGGGAGCTCGCGATCTGGATTGTGGATCGCCCCCCGCGACGGAACGCGATGGATTGGGCTACCATGCAGGCCTTCGCCCGGGCGGTGGAGGAGGCAGTTCGGGATCCTGCGCTGCGGGTGGTGATCCTCACCGGTGCGGAAAGGACTTTCCTCTCCGGAGCGGATCTGTATGAGATGGCGCATTATCGCACTGAGGCGGATGGATATCGGTTGGGGCAGGTTATGGGCGAGGCGTTGCGCCAGCTGGAAGAGGCCCCATGGATCAGCATCGCGGCCATCAATGGGCCCGCGCGGGGCGGCGGCGTGGAAGTGGCGCTGGCCTGCGATCTGCGGGTGATGGCTGAGGACGCCGATCTGGCTTTCGTGCAGGTCACCTGGGCCCTCACTCCCGGATGGGGTGGAGGGCAGCGTTTGCGGCGGCGGATTGGGCCCGGCCGGGCGCTGGAGCTCCTCCTGACCGCACGGCAGATCCGCGCGGAGGAGGCGTTCCGCCTGGGGCTGGTCGAGCGCTTGGCCCCCGCTGGTCAGGCGCTTGCGGAAGCCCTCGCTCTGGCCCGGGAGATCCTGCGCTGGGATCCTGGGGCCGTGCAGGCGATCAAGGCGGTGATCCGGGATGGGGATGTGCTCCCCTTTCATGAAGCCCTTCGGCTCGAGCGCGAGCGCTTCGCTCGTCTCTGGGCAGCTCCTGCCCACTGGGCTGCCTTGGAACGCTTTCTACAACGGAATCAACAGCCGGATCCGGGCCGGGCGGTTTGAAAATTCCCGGAGGGGTTATCGAGGCTGGCTATCCCTTATCCTCCCTCAATCGATGGCCTCTTCGCAGATCATCCGGAACCCGCATGCGCGACAGCGGGCCGGCGATTGGTGCTGGCGGTGCGCTTCCCCGCGCCTCAGATCCTGCCGCATGGAGGCCAGAATCCTCAGGAGCTTTTCCCGGAGCTCGGAGGTGTATTCCACCCGGAACGATCGATCCCGATAGCGGATCCACCCATATGGCGGGCGGATATCCAGCGCTTCTTCCACCAGCAGGCAATAGGCGATTAGCTGCATCACGTGGGAGGGATAGGGATGCTGTGGGGCTGAGGTGGCTTTCACTTCCACCGGAATGATCGTTTTCCCCTGTCGGATCAGGTAATCCGGTCTGCCGATCAGACCATAACGAGGGGCAAAGAGCGGAGGGGAAGCTCTGGCGCTGGACATGTCCTCCTCCAGAACCTCGCCGCGCGGAAGGCCGGCCCGTTGCTGGAGAAGCCATCCGAGGCCTCCGATGGCCAGCGCCAGCAGCAGAAGGAGAACACCGGTCATCAGCATCCTGGACCCCTCGTTCCGCGCAGCGCGCGGGAGCATCGCAGCCCTATAATGCCCGTAAGGCGCCGACCTCCTGAACGTCCACCGGCACGCCATCGATCTCTGGAGGAATGCGATCCTCCGGCGCCAGCGCCTCCATCGGGACCTTGCGGCGGACGGAGACCACGAGGCAGAGCTCATCGGTGGAGCGACCGCCCCGCTGGCGATAGCCAATCCCCACGGCCACCACGTTCGCCTTGCGCAGCAGCTCGGCCTCTCGCCGTCGCTTCACTTCCTGAATCCGAGCCAGTGTCTCTGCTGAACTCATCCCGGCGCTCCGGTTTGATTTCCTGAGGGCTTTGGGGTTTTCCCTCCCGTAGAGAGGCTACTTTTCGGCAAGCCGTGTTCCTTGTTTGCGCAGGATCCACAGCTGCAGAAGCCCTCGCCAGAGGACAAGCAGGAATCCATTGCCGAGCAGGGTGATGGCGGCGAAGGGGATCGGGGCCGGACGGCCCAGGGCCAGGCTCCGGAGGATCAGGCCCAGGATCCCTGCTCCCAGCCAGGCCAATCCGGTCTGCAGCGCCACATGCCCCGGTGAGCGCATGGGATCTATGCGATCCAGACGGGCCGCCCACGCCACTATCGCCCAGGCGAGGAAAAAGGGGGTCGCCGTCCGCGCGATGCCCCAGAGCACTGGGCCCTCGTTGAGCAGGCCATGGCTGGCCCGCCCGAGGGCCGCAAAGAGCAGGAACACCAGGAGATCGCCACCCCATAGGATCCATCGCGGCGTGTTCATCGAAGGCTCCAAATGAAAGGGATGCTCTTGCATTCATTATACCCAGGGTTTCCAGGGGTCATGGGGCCTCGGCCCAGCTTCTGAAAACCATCGGACTTGCTGTGCGATCCGCGATGAGCCAGACTGGAGTGAGGCATTCAGAGACCAGAGAAGGAGGGAGTCGATGGGTTTAAAGGAGCGGCTCCAGGAGGACCTGAAGGAAGCGATGCGTGCGGGGGATGAGCCCCGAAAGACAGCCATCCGTATGGCGTTGCTGGCCATCCGCATGGCGGAGGTGGAAGCTGCCCGTCCCCTCAGCGAGGATGAGATCCTGCGGGTGCTTCAGAACGAGGTCAAACGGCGTCGCGAGACACTGGATGAGCTGGAGAAGGCCAACCGGCCGGATCGACTCGCCGCGGAGCGAGCCGAGCTCGAGGCATTGCTGACTTATCTTCCACAACCGCTGACCCGGGAGGAAATCGAGGCGATGGCGCGCGAGGTGATCGCCGAGATCGGCGCTGCTTCGCCGGCTCAGCTGGGAGAGGTGATGAAGCGCTTAATGCCCAGGGTCCGTGGTCGAGCGGATGGCCGGGAAGTGCAGGAGATCGTGCGCCGCCTCCTGACGGAAGCATCCTTATAATGGAGGGATTGCCTTTGTTAACCCCGGCTTCTGGAGGAGGTCCGGGCGGCGCACGCTGTCGAAGATGGCCTGCACCGCCCGGCCCGAAGGGGTGTGGGAGGAGAGGCGGGGATACGGACGTTATCGCAGCTCCCAGGTCACCTGGATCTGAACCGTGATCTCCAGTTCCCCCGCAGCCACGGGGACCGCCGTTGCCTCGGCGAAGGCGGCAGTCCGGGCCATGGGGACCGGCTGCGGGATTGCGGTTTCGGTGATGCTCACGACGCGGCCCAGCTGGGCCCCCAGGGCGCTGGCCAGAGCCTGCGCCCGGGCCTTGGCGTCCTCCGCTGCCAGCCGCCGGGCCTCCATTGCCAGGCGGTTCGGATCCCCGATCCGGAAGGCGATCGTGTCAACCCGGTTGGCCCCCGCGGCGACAGCCGCATCCACCCCCTGGCCCACCCGATCCAGATCCCGAAAGATGACCGTATATACATGGGTCACATGGTAAACTGGGGGGCCCGTCCGTCGGCCGGTCTGAGGATCACGGGGTTCCTCGATCTGGATCTGGAAGGAAGCGGTCTGGATATCCGCTTCCGCCACTCCTTGTTCTTTCAGCGCGGCCAGCACGGCCGAGGCGCGGCGGTTGTTCTCATTCAGGGCGACGGCGAGCGCCTCGCCCTCAGTTTTCACCCCCAGCGTTACCACCGCCTGATCCGGCCGCGCCCGCACTGTTCCGATCCCGATCACAGTGAGCCCGGGGGGAGCTCCGTTCGAGACCGTCAAGGCCCCCGCGTGGGCATCAGGCCCTAATAGAGCTCCAGTACCGGAGGGTGTGGAGGCAGAGCGACACGCGCTGGTCAGCATCAGCCCGATCACCCCTCCCAGCCGGAAGAGCCAGTGCCAGCGCAAGCTTTTCATAATACAGCCTCCTGGAGGATGGGTTTTCTCGTTTCCGCCCAGAAGGGAACCCCTCCCCGATCCCGTGATCCGTCCGCGGTCCCCTCATGGGCTGATTCCGATAGATAAGACGTCCGGCATAGGGGAAGGGTTCCAGTCGAAGCCAGCCGATGGAAGTGGGGGAGACTGGAGTTGCGGGGGGTATTTCTCCCCCTCCCAGGAGCCCGTGAGGGCTCACATCCGGCCCTCCCCTGAACAGGGCCCCATGGGTTGTTTCCCCATCATCCGCAACAAAGCGCCTGAGTGTGTTTGGCCTCCTCTATAGCCGAGATCTACGGGCGGGTCCAGGATCCACGGGGGGCGGAGAGCCAGGCGAGCCCTCCCAGGGTCAGACCGTAGATCAATAGACCGAAGCCGCCAGTTAGGAGCAGGCGGGCTGCTTCCTCCAGATGGGTAGAGGAAGGGATAAAAGAAAACATTTGAGGCCATACGACCATGATCCCCAGGGCCATGACGGCGGAGGCGATCAGGACGCGCAATACCCATCGACCCAGGCCGTAGGGGCGCATGGGCCCTACCTGGCGAACCAAGAACACGCTCATCAGCAGCGCGTGGGCCGCCCATTGCACCGAATTGGCCACCGCCAGATCGGTCACCTGAAGGGGACGAAAGAGGGTAGGGGCCAGAGCGGCCGCCAGGTAGATCCCCACGTTGCAGATCAAACCCACCATGGCGGGGGTGAGAGTATCTTGGCGGGCGTAGAAGGCGAAAACCAGCGGCTGATCGATGGCAGCGAAGACGAGGCCAGGAAGATATCCGCGCAACACCCCGGCGACCACCGCCGTATCTGTCGCGGTGAAACGGCCGTGCTGGAAGAGGAGATCGATCACCGGATCCGCCAGCACATACAAGCCGAAGGCGGCGGGGATGATCAGGACGATCACCATGCGCAACCCGGCCATTAGGGTGGTCCGAAAGGGCTCCAGGCTTTCCTTCCCCTGGCGGGCCTCCACGCTCAGGCGGGAGAGGCGGGGGAGGATGGCCACGGAGATAGCCGTCACAACTAAGCCGAGGGGGAACTGAATCAGTGTGGTCGCGTAGCGCATCCAGGCGATGCTGTTCGGGCCCGTGTGGGAAGCCAGATTATAACTCAGCAGGATGGCGATCTGATTGACAGCCAGGCCGAAGACCACGGGGGAATAGAGCTGAAGGATGCGCAGCAAGGCCGGGTGATACCACGACAGCTGAGGCCACAGGCCATACAGGGCGGGAAGCTGTAACAGAACCTGGAAGATAGATCCCGCCACCATGCCCAGAGCCAGAGCGGTAACCCCCAGTCGTTCTCCCAGCAGAAGCGCTACGGCGACCATGGCGCCATTGAAGACTGCGGCGGTGAAAGCGGGGAGGGTAAACCGCTGGAACGTCTGAAGGAGCCCGCTGATCACCCCCGCGGTCGCGATCCACCAGACGGCCAGGATCGTCCAGCGGAGAAGCGCTGCGGTAAGGTTAAGCAGCTCGGGGTCCAGGCCACCCGCCAACAACCAGGCCGCCGGCTCTGCTGCAAGCTCCACGAAGAGCACCGCGAGGCCCATCAGCAGCCAAACCCAGACGAGGACCGCGCCGGCCAGCCGCCGGAGCTCTGGAAGCCGATCCGCGTATTCCCGGAACACCGGGACCAAGGCAGAGCTCACCATCCCACCGACCAGCAGATCGTAGAGCTGAATCGGGACCACCGCCGCGGCCTCGAAGGCGCTCAATGGTCCGGTGGATCCGAACAGCTCGCTCTTGACCGTCTCCCGGAGCAGTCCGATCAGACGACTGGTGATGTTGCCGGCTGCGATGATCATGGCATCGCGGGCCAGGTGGAAGGTTTCGACTTCTTCCCCGGAGATCGAACGGATCAGCTTTTGAAATCGCTCCCGGTGGTTCATCGCTCGGTTTTCCCTCGAGGATGTCTTCCGTATACGCAATGCCCCCTGCAGGGGATCATGAGGGTCTCGTTCCATATGAGAGGATGATCTCTATGTAGCACGGCTGAGAAACAAAGCAATTTTGACCCAGGACCCCATAGGCTGTCCATCCGGGTCGCCTTGGGCGTTCCAGCGAACGCCCGTTTCCGGTGTCGCTCCCCAGATACAGGCTATCGGGATCCTCCACCTTCAGATGGAAGCCGCCGGAGACAAACCGCGCTCCCCCCAATCTCCAGGTGGATCCCACGAGCCAGCGGGCGCGATGTTCCATTCCGGGCTTGGATGTTTCTTTCTAAAGATAGGTTAAAATGGAGAGGGGGATCTTTTTAAGCGGGAGCGATCGATGGGCCATCCGCATCTGACACCGGACGAATGGCTCTCTCGCCTGGAGCATCAGGTGCTCTCCGCGTTTCGAGAGCTTCGAGGGCTCTACGAACAGGAGCGGGCCAAGCGAGAGGAGCTGGAGCGTGCTTATCGGCGATTAAGGGATCTGGACGAGCTCAAGACCTCCTTTATTGCTCGGGCGGGTGCGGAGCTCCGCCAGCCGCTGGGCTTGGTGATCGGCTTTCTGGAGGCGGCTCTGGGGCATCTGAAAACCCAGGGTGATGCCGAGTCTGCCCGGATGGTCCAGGCAGCTCTACGGGGAGCCTATCGCCTGCTGGATTATGTGGCTCCGCTGGCTGCTTTCGCCGAGCTTCATCGGCGGCCGGCCGCCTTCGTGGAGCCCATTCCCCTGAGTCGGCTGATCCAGGATCTCATCCGGGCCCATGAGCCGAGGATGTCTGAAAAAGGCATCGCACTATACGTTCATTTGCCCCCCGAGGCGGCTCAAGCGGCGGTGGATGGGACTTATGGCTCTTACATTCTGCGTACCCTTCTGGATTTCCTGCTGGCCATCCGCCCGGAAGGGGGAGGGATGGAGATCCGGGGGGATGTGAAGGAGCCCGTTCTGCTGGTTGAGATCCTGGACACCCATCTGAGCCTCTCTCAGGAGCTCCTGGCCTGGCTGAACGAGGGGGCTGTGGAAGGCCTTTATCCTCAACAAGCTCGCTCCCATATTCATCCCTCGGCGCTGGGCCTGGTGATCGCCAAGCGTGCGGCTCAGGCGCTGGGCGGGGATCTGTTTATTCGCAGCGAAGGGGAGTCTGGCACGGCATTCAGCGTGCTTCTTCCGGCACGTCCGCTGGATATTGAGGATCAAATCTCCTTGTTGAGCCACGCGATGGATCACCTGCCCCATCCGGTAGGGAGGGAGGAGGGCAATGATTGAGGAAAGCGGACTGCGGATTCGCGTCGTCCGATCCCAGAGAATATGGCGCAGATTTTATGCGACGGGTTTTGGAGGAGCGGGGCGGGCGGCAAGGCCGCCCGCCCCCGAGCTTGGGTCCTGCCTTCCTTCAAATCGTTAGGGGAAGCGATGGGGAGCCCAGGGAAGCCGCCTCGGTTTCCGGGCGCATGGCCGGGAGGACCATCAGCGGCCCCAGGCCGCGCTCCAGCGTGATCTGGGCGGACTCGGCAGGCTGCAGGTAGTCCTTGAGCACCTCGATGATCACCTCCGGGTCCGCCTCCCCGCAGGTGAACACATCCACCGCCACGTAAGCATACTCCGGCCAGGCGTGCAGAGAGATGTGGGACTCCGCCAGCAGCACCAGGGCCGAGAAGCCGTCCGGGACGAAGCGGTGGATCTTCATGTTCAGCAGGGTGGCGCCGGCCCGACGCACGGCGAGCTCCAGAACCTGCTTGAGGTTCCGCAAAGGCTCCCGGTTCTGGCACTTCCAGAACTCCGCGATCACGTGCCGCCCCAGGGTCAGCTGGGTTGGGAAAGGGGTGGGGGCAGCGGTCATCACCGAAGCCGTGATCGCCGTGTCCACATCCGGGCTGCGCCACACTTTATCGATCGCATCCTCATCCTCGTAAAGTTCCCGCCCCCCTTCGATCACATAGTCCTCCGGCGGCTGGAATTCGGGCAGAGTTTCCACCCGGAAGAACGTCGAGCGATACCAGGGCACCGGCGAAGGGCGGGCAAAGGGCGGGAGATCCGGAATAGGCTGCTCTCCGGGCTCCTCCCAGTTGGCATAGAGGCTGAAGTCTGGGAGGATGTGAGTGAACGTGATGGCGTGCCGGTTCAGGAGCTCCCGCTGCCAGATGTGCCACTTGCTAATGTTCGACTCGATGCGGGTGATGCCGAAGTAACCCGCGCGGCCTTCCCCCTTCTTCAGGCACATGAACCCCTTCTCCAGGAACAGCAGAAGGCCATGCTCCGTCTCCGTCGGATCGGTGAGGAAGGTGTCGAATTGTCCCAGGAGCTCCGGGGGAAGGCGGTCCGTCAGGCTGCGGCAGTAGACGGTGATGTTCAGGCCGGCGCGGCGGGCGGCCTGCTCAATGAAGGCGCACAGGCGCTGATCGATCTCAATGACCACGACCGAGCGGGGTAACCCGGTCAGGGCCAGGGCGAGACTGGCCAGGTCATCATCTCCCAACACCACCACATCTTTGCCCTCCACATCCCCCTGGGCGACCATCAGGGCGACTCGCCGCATCACGGAATCGATCGTCTGGTAGCCCTGATCGTAAGCCGCCAGAGGCTCGGGGCGCCCCCTGGCCAGTTCCTCATAACGACGGGTTACTTCCTGGAAAAAGCCCAGATCAATCCCGGTTCCCTGGCAAGCAAGGCACCGGATGTCTGGAGCCGCTGTCACGTTCAACTCTCGGGCCAGGCGCTGGCCCTGTTCGGTCAATTGCAGGCGCTTCCCATCGAAGACAAGGGCTCCGGCATCCAGCAGCTGCTGGATGCCTTCGACCACACGTGGAAAGGGGAGCCCGGCGGTGCCGGCCGCCTGCCAGGGATCCCCCTCCCGCAGGATCGCGCGCAGGAGCCGGGCCAGCTCCGAGCGCCCCAGGGTCAGGATCTCCCCCGCCATCGTTCACCTCCTTTCCCCGGAATGTGATCGGCGCCCTCCGGCGCCGGAAGGGAAACGGCTCCGCACGCACCGTCCCCTACAAAGCAAATAGGCAGCACGGGTTCCGCACCCGGCATCATCGGAGGCACCCGACGTATGCCAAAAGCCGGAACGGCTGCCTATTTGGTTTGCAAGCCCGGCGGCTCGAAGATGGCCGCTTACGCAGAGAAGGATGGCGAATGGCTTCTGGAGCTTGCGAAAGACGTCAACCGCAAGGGCATATTCTATCAGGGAATTTCTTAATCCACAAGTGGGAGGAAGAAAGCAAGCAGAGCCCGGGGGGACATCGGTGGGCGGCAGGCTACTGGAAGCCCCGTCGTCGGGCGATTTCGTAAAGAGCGACGGCGCCGGCGGTGGCGGCATTCAGCGAGGCAACCCGGCCGCGCATCGGGAGGTAGATCAGGAAATCACAGGCACGCCGGATCAGTGGGCGGATGCCGGACTCTTCATTGCCTACTACCAGAGCGATCGGGCCGCTGAGATCGGCCTGGTCATAACGGATGGCCCGGGGATCCTGCTGGAGACCTACGATCCACAATCCCCGTTCTTTTAATCGCTCCAGCGCCCGCGCCAGGTTGGTCACCTGGACCACGCGCAGGTGTTCCACGGCGCCGGCGGAGGCGTTCACCACGGCGGGGGTTACGTGGGCGCTGCGGTGCTCGGGGAACAAAACGGCATGCACCCCTACGGCTTCGGCGGTTCGCAACAAGGTGCCGAAGTTCTGGGGATCCTGGAGGCAATCCAAGGCCAGCCAGAAGGGTGGATCGGGCCGGCGGGCGCTTTCGGCCCACGCCTGCTCCAGGTCCGTGTAGGGATACGGATCGGCCTCGGCCACGACCCCCTGATGGCTGTCGGTGATGGCGTCGAGGCGGGCGCGGGGCACCTGCAGGATGGGGATCCCGCGCTCCGCCGCCATGGCGCGGATCTCCTCCAGGATCGGCCGGGGCTGGAGGCCTTCGGCGATCAACAGCCGGTAGATGCGCCGCCGCCCGGCCCGCAGGGCCTCATGCACGGCGTGGCGCCCGTAGAGAAACTCGCGCTGGATTTCCTCCATCCTTTTCATCTCACCCCAAGGGCTTTTCGAAGATCTTACCCATCCCGACAGGAGGTGGGGGGACACCCCCGCAGCCCCCCGATCTCACCCCTCGTCTGGCCGATCCGTGCTGGCCCTCGCTGGTTCCCATCGCATGACCACCACGGATCGCCGGAGCCATCGAGCCAGCCGATCGACCCAGCGGAAGAAGGGGGGCATCTCTGGGCGTGAAACCCTCTGGAAGCCGAAACGCTGGTAGAAACCTTCCAGCTCCGTCCGACATATGAGGTAAAGGGGTCCGGGCTCCTGGGCCAGTAGCGCGCGCACCATCATGCTCCCCAGGCCCCGGCCTCGCCACGCGGGATCGACCACCAAGGAGGCCAGCTCTCGACTGCCATCCCGATGCTGCCGGATCTGGACGGCTCCCACGACGCGCCCGGCGACCTCCACAACCCAGAAGCGGGACCAGTGCAGGCCCAGGGGGTTCAGGCGGGCCTGGTGGACCATCCGTCGGATGACCGCCTGATCCTCCGGTCGCCCGGGGCGCAGACGCGCCTCCTCGGCTTTCATGGTTTTCCTCCCCTTAGGAAGCTGTTCGGTTTCCTGCCCGCATTTTATCTTGATCTCTCGATCCCTGGGGTTCCCCATGGGATCGTGTTGCTTCCTCAGGTGGCGCTTTCGCGGGATGGGGGCGATTTCCCGCGCCTCTTAAAAGGGAGAGGGGAACCCCCGCGGCTCCGGGCGGTGGGAGGGCGAAATGGGAGGCCGGGGGGGGTGGCCTTGGGTCGGCTTGACACGGGGGTGGGAATCCGATACGCTAAAACTGGCGGCCGTGCTCAGGCGGGGAGGTGGCGGTTCCCTGAACCCGAAATCCGCCAGACGCGGGGCTGACATCCCCTTCGAGGGTTAGCGCGGCCCCTCCCGAGGATCCCTCCCGGTGATGAAGGTCCGGTCCTGCGCGGCGGACCCCGGTGAACCCCGCCAGGCCCGGAAGGGAGCAACGGTAAGCCGTCCCGGTTCGCGCGCCGCAGGGGTGCCGGGCCGGAGCCGTCCGAGGGATCGCCGGTGGGGAGAGGCGGGCTCGACAAGGGGCGCACGGCCGCTTTTTTCATAACAGGCGATGGGTTCCCCGGGCAGCCTGAAGGACAGCCGGGATGGAACCCATTCCACCGATCCGGGGTTTTCAGGTTCCGCGCTCGCTGCAATGAACCGATGGACCTTCCTCAAATGGATCGCCTGGCTTGGGCTGGGCGCTTTTTGCCTCTGGGGTTACTGGCGCTCGCAGCAGACTGTAACCATTGTCCTCGATGGTCGGATCCTCTCCATTAGAACCCATCAACGAACGGTGGGAGATGTGCTCCGGGAGGCGGGCCTGACGGTGCGTCCGGAGGATAGGGTTTCCCCGCCCCTGACCCACCCGATCCAGCCTCCGGCGACGATCTCGATCCGACGGGCCAGACCGGTTCGCATTTTGATCGAGGGACGGGGTGTGGAGCCGTCCCGTCGGATCGACATTTACACCCTCCATTCGGATCCCCGTGCGATTCTGGCGGAAGCCGGGATCGCCCTGGGGCCAGGGGATGCCCTGTGGGTTGATGGCCGGCGAGGGGAGGTGGACCCCCCGGCGCTCGACGGCGGGGAACCTCCCCGCGAGATCCGGGTCGTGCGGTCCGCTCCACTGGTGGTGCGTCTGGAAAATGGAAAGCGGCAGGTGATCTGGTCGACCGCGCCAACGGTGGGGGCGGCCCTGCGGGAGGCCGGGATGCTTCTGGATCCGGCGGACCGACTGCTGCCCGGACCGGAAACGCCGCTAAATGGTGGCATGCAGATTTCGTTGTTCCGGGCCCGTCCTATCACGGTGGAGGCGGACGGACACATCCAGGTGATCTCCACCACTGCGCGCACGGTCCGGGAGTTGTTGTGGGAGCTGGGCATCTCGTTGCATGGCCAGGATCGGGTGGTTCCAGGGGAAGAAAGCCGTCTCCAGGGCGGAGAGACCGTTCGGGTCATCCGGGTGGCGGAAAGCTTCGAGATCGAGGAAACTTCTCTTCCTTTTCAGACCGTATGGGAGCCGGATCCCAATCTGGAGCTGGATACCTGGGTTCAGAGATCCCCTGGCCGAAACGGCGTGCTTCAGCGGCGGATCCGGGTGCGTTATGAGAACGGACAGGAGGTGGCGCGGGAAGTTGTCGATGAAACCATGATCCGGCCTCCAGAGCCCCGGGTATGGGTCTATGGGACGAAGATCGTGGTGCGTGCGCTGGAGACGCCGGATGGGCCGATCGAATACTGGCGGCGGATCCGCATGCTGGCCACCTCCTACAGTCGCTCCACGGCGGGGGTTCATCCATCTGCGGCGTATTTTGGTCGCACCCGGACCGGGCTGCCCATGCAGCGGGGGATTGTGGCGGTGGATCCCCGGGTGATCCGACTGGGGTGGAAAGTGTATGTGCCAGGTTATGGGGTGGGTCTGGCCGCCGATACCGGCGGGGGGATCATCGGCCGTCGTATCGATCTGGGGTATAACGATGAGGATCTGGTGCTCTGGTATCGCTGGGTGGACGTCTACCTTCTGACTCCGGTTCCTCCTCCGGGGTCGATCCCTTACATCCTGCCGGACTGGCCGGCCCCGCCCTCGCCTTGATTCCCATAGGGAAGCAGGGATATGGAGCGGGAAACCGGCGATCCCTGGAGCATCGGGTTGTTTTAGCGAGGGATGGGCAGAGCGATCCCCTAAACCATCATCGGGAGGGGCCTGGATGTCTCGCGTGGCCGAGCGGGTGAAGCATTTCACGGAATCCGTCATCCGGGAGATGACCCGATGGGCGCAGCACTATGGGGCCATTAACCTGGCCCAGGGATTCCCCGATTTCCCCGCCCCTGAAGCGCTGAAGGAGGCGGCTGTTCAGGCGATCCGGGAGGACTATAACCAGTATGCGATCACCTGGGGAAGCCCGCGATTGCGGGCAGCCATCGCAGAGAAATATCGACGTTTTTATGGAATGGAGCTCGATCCGGAGCGTCATATCACGGTGTGTTGTGGGGCCACTGAATGCATGATCGCCACCCTGCTGGCTCTTTTAAATCCCGGGGACGAGGTCATCATCTTCGAGCCCTTTTATGAGAACTACGGTCCGGATACCTGGATCAGCGCGGCGAAGCCGGTCTATGTCCCCCTGCGCCCGCCGTCATGGACCTTCGACCCGGATGAATTGCGCCGTGCCTTTTCCAACCGGACCCGGGCGATCATCCTCAACACGCCCCACAATCCGACAGGCCATGTCTTCTCCGAGGAGGAGCTCCGCTGGATCGCGGAGCTGTGCCAGCGTTACGGCGCTTACGCCATCACGGATGAGATCTATGAGCACATTGTTTACGATGGGCACCGCCATATCCCGATCGCCACACTGCCCGGGATGTGGGAGCGAACGGTTACCATCAGCGGGATGTCGAAGTCTTACGCGGTGACCGGGTGGCGCATCGGGTGGTGTATTGCCCCTGAGGATCTCACCGACGCGATCCGCAAGGTCCATGATTTCCTCACGGTCGGCGCTCCCGCTCCGCTCCAGGAAGCCAGTGCGGTGGCCCTCCGGTTCCCGATGGATTACTATGAGCAGTTGCGGGCGGATTACGACCGGCGCCGCCATCTGCTGGTGGAGGCGCTGGAGGAGCTGAGGTTCGAGGTGTGGTGGCCCCAGGGGGCATATTATGTGATGACGGACTTCCGGGCTCTCGGGATGGAGGATGATACCGCCTTCGCGATGCGCCTGGTCCGGGAGGTGGGGGTGGCGGTGGTGCCCGGCTCCAGCTTCTACGCCCATCCGGACCGCGGGCGCACGCAGGTTCGGTTCGCCTTCTGCAAGCGGGAGGAGACCCTGCGCGAGGCGGTGGCCCGCCTCCGTCGGTTGAGGGCATAGATTCGGCCATCGGGTCCGTGATCCGGTGGCCCGACAGGCCCTCGCTCCCTCGCCTGAGCTTTCCTTGAAAGATCAGCTTATTCAGTCCGAAGTGCCCCAGTTCCTGATGGCTTCGCTCAGCGCCCGATGGAGGGCCGGCAGGTCCACCCGGGGAAGGGGAGCCTGGGCGTAATCCGGGCGGCCGCCCCCTCCTTCCCGGCCCAGCCGGCGGAGGATGCGCTGGAGGACTTCCCGGGCGTCCACGGGAACTCCGGGGCCGCAGGCGACGATCAGAAGGCCATCCGCGCCCCCGGAGGCCAGGATGACCAGGCGGGGATGTCCTTCCTTCAGCCGTCGGGCCAGACGGGAGAGGAGGCTGGAAGGCAACTGAGGCCACAGATGCACGAGGATCTCCCCGAAAGGGGCCGGCCGAACCCTCTGCTCCAGGCTGGGGAGGGCGAGCTCCAGATAGCGCTCCTGAAGCGTTCCCAGCGCCTTGCGGGTTTCTTTCAGTTCCGCCTGCAGCGTTCGAATGGCCTCCGGCAGCATCGCCTCGCCCACGCTGAGGGATCCCGCGGATTCCAGCAGGAGACGATGTTTCCTCGCGTAATCTCGCAGCGCCCGCCAGCCACAGAGGAAGCTCACCCGGGTTACATCCCCCCGCCGTTCCCGCTTCACGATCTTGATGGGCCCCACTTCCCCCGTGCGCCGCACATGGGTCCCCCCGCATGCGCTCCGATCGAAATCGGCGATTTCGACGATCCGAATTCGGCCCCCCTTTTTCGGAGGACGGCGCATGCTCAGTTCTTTCGTCTCCTCCGCCTCCACGAACCACGTCCGCACCTCGCGATCCTCCAGGGCCACCCGGTTCGCCAGCTCTTCCACCGCTTCGATGGCCGCTGGCGGGAATCCGATCTGATCCAGATCGATGGTGACCAGCTCCTCTCCCATGTGGAAGGATACCGTTTGCGCCCCGGTGATCCGCAGGAACGCCTGGGAGAGGATGTGCTGGCCGGTGTGCTGTTGCATATGATCGAAGCGGCGTTCCCAGTCGATGCGACCTTCCACCTCCCGCGCCTCCAGCGGGTGAGCCAGGATGTGAAGGATGGCCCCATCGGTTTCCCGCTCCACCACCTCCAGCACCGGGATCCCGTTCAGGGTCCCCCGATCACAGGGCTGCCCTCCGCCGGTCGGGTAAAATGCTGTCCGATCCAGGATGACGGCCGGCTGACCGTTATGCGCCGTGCATGCGATCACCGTGGCGGTGAACTGGTGCATGTAGGGGTCCAGCCAGTAGAGCCGTTCGGTCATGGAAAGCCTCCGCTTTCCAGCTCAACCTGTCCTGCGGGAGGGAGTCAGGGCCTGGCTTCTCGCGGGCCTGACATCGCTTGGTTCCCGTGCATCGCAAGCACAACCCACGTTTGCATTATACTGAATCCAGCAGGATGATCGCTCAAGCCTGAGGCGCCCATGTCCCATCATCCCCTGGGGGATATGGAGGTGATCGATCTGATCACCCGGGGTCGGCGAACCGGGCGGCCCCATCGGATGGAGTTGTGGTTTGTTTATCGGGATGGGGCGGTTTACCTGATGGCCCACGCCCGAGCCCACGGGCAGGGGACGGACTGGTATCAGAACTTGCGGGCGGACCCCCATGGGGTGATCGAGGCGGAGGGAGGGCGCTGGGAAGGGATAGCGGAACCGTTACCGCCGGAATGGCTTCCCACCGTGATCGAGTGGTTCCGTGGGAAATACGGGGCGGCAACGGTTCGCCATTGGTATGAGGGCACTCCTCGCCTGCCGGTGCGGGTGCGGCTGCCGTCGTGAAGGGCTCGCACGGCCCGCTCCTCCTGGACAGGCGGAGGGGTTTCTCTGGGGGCTTTCCGGGCCGACCTGGCTCCAGAGGATATTCTCTCCCCTTTCCCGTGGCCCTTCGAGCCGCGGGAGAGGATATGCCGCCTTCCGGAATCCTGGCCCGGCTGCGCAGGCTCCATGGAAAGCTGGAAGCCCGTTTCACTCTACGCGGGAAGAGGGAGTGCGATGGCTTCGCCTTTCACGCAGCTTCAAAAGATCCTGAAACATGAAAGTCAGGATGGCTGCCGGAACCGGATTGTGATCGGAGGGATCGGCCGGTTCGCGGATCACTGGTATCGCCAGGCCCGCGCTTCCCTGAAGGAACACGATCCGGACCTTCTCCTCCTTCTGGAAGCGATCTATGCGGATCTCCGCCGGTATGAGGCCGCGAGCATCGAAGAACGCCGGCTTTTAATCGAGGGGATCGAGGCCCGGATTCAGGAAGCTCTGCGGCGCGAATGGGAGCTGCGAGCCTCCCCGCCGGCGCTGGCTGCGAAAGGCGAACCGGCCGCGCCTCCGTCTCCGGAACCCCTGATGGCTCCTCCGGCGGAGAAACCCCGGGAGGAGCCGGCGAGGCCCACGCCGCCTTCCCGGATGGAGCCAGGCGCGCCCGCCCGCGCCCGTTCGCGGGGAGCTTCTCCGGTTTCCCCGAAGCGGGCGGCGAAGGTGGAGGCCCTGGGGCTGGACGCGCCGGTTCACCGGATCCATGGGGTGGGCCGCGAGCGGGCGCAGCGCCTGGCGCGCCTGGGGGTGCAGACCATCCGGGATCTGCTCTATCTGCTTCCCCGCCGGTATGTGGATTTCCGGGCCCTAAAGCCCATCCATCGCCTCCGGATTGGGGAAGAGGTGACCGTGATCGGCGAGGTGATGGATATTGGGAGCAAGCAGACCGGGAACGGCCTCACGGTCATCAAGGCGCTGCTCACCGATGGATCCGGTGTCATCGAGTGCACCTGGTTCAACCAGCCCTATCTCCTGGATCGCATCAAGCCGGGTCAGTTCATCGTGGTGAGCGGGCGGGTGGACGAATTCCTCGGCCGCCCCGTGTTCCGTTCCCCGGAGTGGGAGCCCGCGGATCGGGAGCTGCTGCACACCGCTCGCATCGTTCCCATCTATCCGCTCACAGAAGGCCTGACCCAGCGCATGATGCGGTCGATCCTCAAGCGGGTGGTGGATTACTGGGCGGACCGGGTGGAGGATCCGATTCCGGCCTGGATCCGGGAGGCTTATGGTTTCCCGGATCTCCCCACCGCGTTGAAGCAGGTTCACTTCCCGGAGGACTGGGAGCCGCTGGAGAAGGCGCGCCGGCGGCTGGCCTTCGATGAAGTGTTCTATCTGCAAATCGGCCTTCTGGAAGTCCGCCGGCGATGGCGCAGTGTCCCCGGACGGGCGCTGGAATTCGATGAGGCAGCCCTCGAACGGGCGGTGGCCGCGCTTCCTTTCCACCTCACCGGCGCGCAGCGTCGCGCTCTGGATCAGATCCTGACCGACATACGGTCTGGGGTGCCGATGAACCGTCTGCTTCAGGGCGAGGTGGGTTCCGGGAAGACGGTGGTGGCCGCTCTGGCCGCCTACGCGGTGTTCCTGGCGGGCGCCCAGAGCGCGATCATGGCCCCCACGGAGATCCTGGCGGAGCAGCATTACCGGACACTGATCGCTCTGGCGGAGCGCTGGGCGGGCGCCGGGCTTCCCACCCCTACCATCCGTCTGCTCACTTCGGGGGTGAGCGGAGCGGAGCGGGCTCAGATTTACAGCGAGCTGGCGGAAGGGACGTGTCACCTGGTGGTGGGAACCCACGCGCTGATCCAGGAGGAGGTGGCGTTCCAGGATCTGGCGTTCGTGGTCATCGATGAGCAGCAACGCTTTGGGGTGATGCAGCGGGCGGCCTTGCGGGGCAAAGGTTACAACCCCCATGTGCTGGTGATGACCGCCACGCCCATCCCCCGCACCCTGGCCCTCACCCTCTACGGCGACCTGGACCTCTCGGTGCTGGACGAAATGCCGCCGGGCCGACGGCCGGTGCTGACCCGCTGGTTGATGCCCGAGGAGCGGGAGCGGGCTTATGCCTTTATCCGCCGTCAGGTCGAGCAGGGCCGCCAGGCGTATATCATTTGTCCCCTGGTGGAGGGCTCCGATAAAATCGAGGCGAAGGCGGCCGTGGAAGAATACGAGCGATTACAACGGGAGATCTTCCCCGATCTCCGGCTGGGCCTGATCCACGGGCGGATGAAATCCGAGGAGAAAGAGGCGATCATGAACGCCTTCGCCCGTGGGGAGATCCAGATCCTCGTGGCGACGCCCGTGGTGGAGGTGGGCGTGGATGTGCCCAATGCCACGGTGATCCTGATCGAAGGGGCGGACCGGTTCGGGCTGGCTCAGCTCCATCAATTCCGGGGCCGGGTCGGGCGGAGCAGCCATCAATCGTATTGTCTGCTGCTGGCGGAATCCCCCTCCGAGAGCGCTGTGGAACGCCTGCGGGCCATCGAAACGATTTACGATGGCTTCCAGCTCGCCCAGAAAGACCTGGAGATGCGGGGGCCTGGCGATTTCCTGGGCACGCGCCAGAGCGGGTTCCCGGAGATGCGCCTGGCCGATCTGACCGATCTGCGCCTGCTGGAGATCGCCCGCGAAGCGGCGGAGCGCCTGGCCGAGCGGGATCCTGACCTTCAGGCTCCGGAGCACCGTCGCCTGGCGGAAGCAGTCTCGCGTTTCTGGCAGGGTCCTGTGGAGCCCAGTTAACACGGCAATTCGGGTTGTGGTTCGATCTGGAACCCTGGAAAAGCTTTGGGCAGATTTGGGTGCGAAAGCATACCGGGCCTGCCCACGGGAGCCGGCGATGACCCGAGCACTGTATCCCGCATCTTTCGACCCGATCCATTACGGGCACATCGATATCGCCACCCGGGCGGCGGCGATCTTCGATGAGCTGGTGGTGGGCGTCTACGATCGCCCCAGCAAGAGCCTGCTCTTCTCCCTGGAGGAGCGTCTGGCCCTGGTGCGGGAGGCCCTGCAGCATCTCCCCAATGTCACGGTCACCGCTTACAGCGGCCTGACGGTCGATTTCGCCCGGCGGATCGGCGCGCGGGTGATCGTGCGGGGGCTTCGAGTGATCTCGGATTTCGAGCTGGAGCTCCAGATGGCTCTGACCAACAAACAGCTGGCCCCGGAGATCGAGGTGGTGTGTCTGATGACCAGCCGGGACTACGCCTTCATCAGCTCCAGCATCGTCCGCGAGATCGCCCTGCTGGGTGGGGATGTTTCGGCTATGGTCCCGCCCCACGTCGCCCGCGCCCTGGCGGCGAAGGCGGCCGAACGCGCCGGGGAGATGGTGCCCATCATCTCCATTCGAGAGTAGCGATGGGGCCCGGTTGGAAGTTGGGGCGCGGGCTGACCCGGGCTCCAGGAAGGGCGGATGAAAGATGGAGGTTGGGGAGCGCTCGCAAGCGTCTCTCAACTGGATCAAAGCCCGGAGGGGTTGGGCATGGATATCCTGCATCTGATCGATCAATTGGAGCAGCTGGTTCTCCGCAGTCGTCCTCTTCCCTTCCTGAGATGGGTGGTGATCGAAGAGCGGCGGCTTCTGGACCTGATCGATCAGATGCGGGTCGCTATTCCACAGGAGATCAAGCAGGCCCGACGGATCGCTCAGGAGCGGGAGCGGATCATCGCCCAGGCGAAGGAGGAGGCCGAGCGCATCGTCGGGCTGGCCCAGGAGCAGGCCAGCGAGCTCATCGCTCAGCACCAGGTCGTTCAGGCGGCCGAGCAACGGGCCGCCGTGATCATCGAGCGGGCGCAGCGCGAGGCGGAACGCCTGAAGGCGGATGCAGATGACTACGCGCTGACCCGGCTTCTCGAACTGGAGGAAACCCTCTCCCGGCTGCTTCAGATCGTTCGCAACGGGATCGAGAAGCTCCAGAATGAGCATTCGGATGACCCCCCTCAATCCCCGGAATCCTGAACGGTTACTCCTGATTGCGACCCACAATCCCGGGAAGCGCCGGGAGCTGATTGCTCTCCTGTCTGATCTCCCGGTGAAGCTGGTGGATCTACGCGACGTTGGGATTGCCGAAGCGGCCGTGGAACCCTATGAGCGCCTGGAGGATAACGCCCGCTGGAAGGCGATGTTCTATGCGGAGCGCAGCGGGCTGTGGACCCTGGCGGATGACTCGGGGCTGGAGATCGATGCCCTGGGGGGTGCGCCTGGCGCTCACTCCGCCCGGTTCGCCGGGCCCGAGGCGGATGACCGGGCTCGCATTCAGAAGGTCCTCGAGCTCATGGCGGGCGTCCCATGGCCCCAGCGGACGGCGCGGTTTCGCTGCGTGATCGCCCTGGCCCGGCCCGGGGAACCGCCGGTGCTGGTGGAGGGATGCCTGGAGGGCTACATCGCATGGGAGCCCCGGGGGACCTATGGGTTCGGTTACGATCCGATTTTCTACATCCCGGAGCTCGGGAAAACGATGGCGGAGCTTCCCCCCGCCATGAAGAACCAGATCAGCCACCGGGCTCGCGCAGCCCGGAAGGCCCGGGAGATCTTGGGGCAATGGCTGGCCAGGGAGGCGGCCAAAAAGTAAGAGAGCGGAGGCGGAGGCCTCCATGGGGATCCGTCAGCCCCAAAAGACCTCCAATGGGCAAGGAATTCTTCTTTGAGAGAAAAGCGATCGTCGTCCGAGACGCAAGCTTCACCATGGGGCCGCCGGCTCTGAGCGTCCGGTGGCGCGCGGCGGAAAGGGAACCCCTTCGGGCCGTGGGGGCCTCTCCCCAATGGCTTGTTCATTACGGGAAGGGGGGCGCCACGCCGCTCAGGGTGGGGGCAGGGCAAACGGCTTCGCTGTCCTCCGCGCCCGAAACCCCGCCGGTCCGGGTTATAATTCAGTAGGAGCGTCCCAACGGGCCCTCCCCGAAGGGGCTTCAGGAGCTGGGCAGAGGGCTAAAGATGAGGATGAGGAGGGAGGAGCCCGCCTTCCCAGGCAGAGCTGAGCGGCGTAAGTCCGAATTAAAACATAGAAGCTACAGAAGGGGCATTGACCCCATGGAGACCCCCAAACCGATCGTGGAGCTTCGATTCGCCTGGCGTTCGGTCCATGGGTCGTATGTGACCGCGCGCTTTCAGGCGGTGGTTGAGGGAGAGGACCCGATTATGCGTCGGTTCTTCTGTCGTCTGGTGACGCTGCGGGAGGTGCAGGTCCCGGAGGGTCTGGACGATCCGTTGCTGACGGAAGAACGGCTGCGCGCCCTGGAGGGGAAGCGGGTGAAAGTTCCCGAAGAGGCCCTGCACGGGCGGACGCTCACTTTGAAGCGGGAAACCCTGACCGGGGGCTTGCGGATCCCCTATTTTCAGTGAGGCAGCGGGTCGTTCGTGTCGATCAGGATATGCGGGAGCCCATCGATCGATGGCGAGAACCGTGAGGAGGTTCGGCATGCCAGCGAAAAAGAAAACGGTGAAACAAGCGGCGAAAAAGGCGGCCCCGAAGAAGGTGGCCCGCAAAGCGCCCGCTCGAGCGACCCCACGTCGGAAAACCGCTCCCACGGCGGAAGCGCCCGCCCAACCCTTCAAGATCACCTACGCCACCCTTGCGGTTCCCAGCGAGGAGCTCCATATCCGCTATGAGGTCGCCCTCGGGAAGGTCTGGGAGAGCCTGGGGGGAACGTTCCCGATGGTGATCGGTGGTCGGCCTCGCTATGCGGAGCGCACCTTTGAGGATCGCTCCCCGATCAACACGGACTGGCTCCTCGGGGTTTTCCAGCGAGGGACACCTGAGGATGTGAACGATGCCGTTGCGGCCGCGAAAGCGGCCTTCCCCACGTGGAGTCGTCTTCCCTGGACGGAGCGGGTGAAGATCCTGCGCCGGGCGGCCGATCTCATCAGCGAACGGGCCTTTGAGATCGCCGCCCTGATGAGCCTGGAGGTGGGGAAGAACCGCCTGGAAGCCCTGGGGGATGTGGAGGAAACCGCCGATCTGATCCGCTACTACTGCGACCAGATGGAGGCCAACGACGGCTATATCCGGCCCATGAAGCAGGAATCCCCCAAGCATCACAACCGCAGCGTGCTCAAGCCCTATGGGGTGTGGGCGGTGATTTCCCCCTTCAACTTCCCGCTGGCTCTGGCGGGCGGCCCCTCGGGGGCGGCGCTGCTGGCGGGAAACACCGTCGTCTTCAAGCCGGCTTCGGACACCCCCTATGTGGGCTATAAGCTTTATGAGATCTTCCGAGATGCGGGGGTTCCGGACGGCGCCTTCAATTACATCACGGGTGGAGGAAGCGAGGTCGGAGATCCCCTGGTTCTCCATCCGGATGTAGCGGGCATCACTTTCACTGGCAGCTATGAGGTGGGGATGTCCATTTACCGGAAGGTGGCGGCCTCCGCGAAGTATCCCAGGCCCATCATCCTGGAGATGGGCGGCAAGAACCCGGTGATCATCAGCCGCCATGCGGATCTGGATCGGGCGGCGCTGGGATGCATGCGCTCCGCCTTCGGCCTTCAGGGCCAGAAGTGCTCGGCCGCCTCGCGGATCTATGTGGAACGCCCGGTGCGGGATGCGTTCCTGGAGAAATTCCTGGATCTCACCAGCAAGATCCGGATCGGCGACCCGACGCAACGGGATGTCTTCCTGGGTCCGGTGATCAACCGCACCGCCTATGAGAAGTTCCAGCGATATATGGAGATCCTCCGCCGTGACGGGGTGGTGCTGTTCGGAGGCAACGTCCTGACGGATGGCGAGTTCGCCAAGGGATACTTCGTGGAACCCACGGTGGTCGATGGCCTCCCGCCGGATCATCCCCTCCTTAAGGAGGAGATGTTCCTGCCGATCACCTGCGTCGTGACCGTGGATTCCCTGGAGGAGGCCATGCGCTATGCCAACGCGGTGGATTACGGCCTGACCGCTGGCTTTTACAGCAACGATCCGGAGGAGATCCAGTGGTTCTTCGATCACATCGAGGCCGGTGTGACCTATGTGAACCGGGCGGCGGGAGCGACCACCGGCGCATGGCCGGGCTATCAGCCCTTCGGCGGCTGGAAGGCCAGCGGCTCCACCGGCCGGGGTTCCGGCGGGCCCTATTATCTGATTCAGTATATGCGGGAGCAGAGCCAGACGGTGATCGATTAACCCGTAGGCGGGATGGGTGGGGTGAGGGGGCAGACGGCGCCGTCGCTCATCCCACCCTTCTCGACTCCATCCGCGGGTGGGGAATGACCCGATCCTCAAGCGGCGGCCCATGCTGATCGGCGTGACTTTCGAAAGCGATGGCTATCGGTTGCTGGGCCGTTTCTATCAGGCGGATGGGCCGGGGCCTCATCCGACCCTGGTGATGGCCCATGGGATCGCTGGCGTCGAGCTTAACCTGGACTTGGCGGATGCCCTGCGGGACGCAGGGTGGAACGTGCTGAGTTTCCACTACCGGGGCTGCTGGGGCAGTGAAGGCCCATATCGGATGGCCACCCTGGTGGAGGATGTGCGCGCCGCGATCGGGTGGGCGCTGGCGCAGCCGACGGTCGACCCCCATCGTCTGGTTTTGCTGGGCTATAGCATGGGGGGATGGGCCGCTGTGCTGACCGCTGTTCAGGACCCCCGGGTTTACGCCCTGATCACCCTTTCTACGGTCAGCGACCTGCGGACCTGGGCCCCGGGGGATGGGATGCTCGTTGACTGGGTCCGCTTCATGAACGGGATGACGGTCGAGATCCTGCGGGAGGAGCTAAGGGCTCAGGCCGAAAGGCCGCAACCTGTGGATGTGGTGGATCAGCTGTCCCCGCGGCCCTTGCTCATTATGCATGGGACAGCGGACCCGGTGGTGCATCATCGCCAGAGCCTAATGCTTCACCACCGGGCAGGATTGAACACCGATCTCGCCCTCATCGATGGGGGAGACCACCGCTACACCGGGCGGCGCCGGGTGATGATCCAGCGCATCCAGCGCTGGCTGGAGACCATCCGTCGATCATAGGGAGCCGATGGATCCGCTGGAGCTATTGCTTCAAATCAACTTTGTCATCGTCGCGTCCCTGCTGATCGCGTCGTTCTCCCTCCTGATCTATCTGCTGGCCTACTACTTCCGAAGCCGGAGCGCACGGGGAGCAGCCTGGCTGCTGGCTTCCGTGATTGCCGTCTACCTGGGCGATCTGGTTCTCTTCTTCGTCGGAGATCCCCATTCCGCGGAGCGCTGGCTGCGGCTGCAGTGGCTGGGCATCGCCATCGCCCCGGCCGCTTATGCCCATCTGACCGATGCCCTGCTGGAGCGAACCGGCTCGTTTTCCCCATGGCGCCGATGGGCGGTGCGCGGCGCTTACGGCCTGGGGATCACCTGGTTCCTGCTGGCCCTCTGGACCGACCTGCTGGTCCATGACGGGACCGCGGATGGCCACGCCTTCCACCTGTGGGCGGGTCCGCTTTTCCCCCTGTTCCTGGTTTACTTCATCGGCGGAGTGATGTGGGGAATCGTCAATGTCTGGCGGGCGCGCTGGCGGACGCTCATCTCCACCCACCGGCGGCGGATGACGTATCTGGCGGTGACCATGATCGCCCCCGCCATCGGGGTCTTCCCTTACCTGCTTCTGGTGGGGCGCACGCTCCCCTCGTTCCCCGTTGTCTTCTGGGGACTGGTCGGTCTCAGCAACCTGATCATCGGGACCATGCTGTTCGGCATGGCGTATGCGGTCGCCTATCTGGACGTGCTGGTCCCGGATCGGGTGATCAAGCAGCGGTGGATCACTTATCTCCTCCGAGGGCCGGTCCTGGCGACCTTTGTGGTGCTGGTGATGTTCGGGCTGAGCCGGCTGAGCCATGTCCTGGGCCTGCCGCTCCCCCTCCTGCTGCCCCTGGCTGCCGCATGGGCCATCGTGAGTTATGAGATCCTCAGCGACGCGATCCGACCCCTCTTTGAGTGGCTCTTCCTTCGGCGGGATGTCTCGGAACTCATTCGCATGCGCCGCCTGAGCGATGCGATGATCACCGCCCGGGATCTCCGGCAGTTCCTGGAGGGGATCCTCGCCCTGATGTGCGAAGCCCTCCGTTCCCCCACCGGGTTTGTGGTACGGATCACGCCGAATGGGATTGAGCCCGTCGCTGCTTTCGGATCGATCGAACAGGCCTCCATAGAGGAAACGCTCTCGGTCGTCGAGGGATCCGCCGATGGCCCGATTGTGGCCGATGGCTTCTGGATCTGGCCGTTGCGGAGCCGGGGCGAACCCGTCCTCCTGGGCGCGATCGCGGTCGCTCAGCCGACTGGGGAGGTGACGCTGGAGCTTCTCCAGGACACCATCCGCGGATGGGTGGCCCGTGCGGCCGCGGCCCTGGAGGATCGGATCCTCCAGGAGCGGGCGTTGAGCGCGCTGGAACAGGTTACCGAGGAAGTCCGCCGCCTGCGCCAGCCGGAGCAGGCGCCTTCCCCCATGCCCCTGGTGGAGCATCCGGAATTCACCCACTGGGTGAAAGAGGCGCTGGCGCATTACTGGGGCGGGCCGCGGCTGCTCCAGAGCCCCCTGTTGCAGCTTCGCATCGTCCAGCAGGCGATGGAAACCTATGATGGCAATCCGATCCGCGCGCTGCGGGCGGTGCTGATGGAGGCGATCGAGCAGCTGCGGCCGGATGGGGAACGAAAGCTGACCGCGCCGGAGTGGCTGCTTTACAATCTGCTGGAGATGCGCTTCATCCAGGGCCGCAAGGTCCGGGAGATCGCCCAGCGCCTGGCCCTCAGCGAATCGGACCTTTACCGCAAGCAGCGGGCCGCGATTGAGGCGGTGGCCATGGTCCTCGCCGAAATGGAGAGGCGGGCCATGCGCGCTCAGGAAGAGGCCCGTTCTTCTTAACCCGACAATGGCCCCCTGGTGGGGGCTTTCAGGGCTGGGGCCGTCTCGCCTTCCCGATGGAGGCCCAACAGCGGATTCCAAGAAGGATCAGGAATCCATTGATGAACCTCCGCGATTCAGGAGGGTAGAGCATCCGATGATACGGATTGGACTGGATGCCCGGTTGCTGGCGTATCGGCGGGAGGGCATCGCCCGATACATCCTGGAGTTGGCCACTCGCCTTCCCCATGTCATCGATGATCCAGAGGTCCGCCTGGTGATCTTTCAGAGCCGCAAGGATCTCCACACCCGCATCGTCGGCCCGCAGGTGCGGACCGCTTATGTCTGGACGCCTCCGCATCATCGCTGGGAGCAGCGGCTATGGCCGCTGGAGATCGCCCTCCGGCGCGTTGCCCTCCTCCACAGCCCCGATTTCATCCCTCCTTTCGCCGGCTCTTTTCGAAGGGTGATCACTATCCATGATCTGCACTTCCTGAAATATCCGGATTTCATGACCATGGAGAGCCGGCGTTACTATGCCGGGCAGATCGAGCAGGCGGTGCGTGTGGCGGATCACATCATCACCGTCTCCCAAACGACCCGGGCGGACCTCTTGGCCTACTTTGGGTTGCCCTCTGACCGCGTCTCGGTGGTCTACGAAGCGGCCAGCGCGGTCTACCGGCCTCTGCCTCCGGAGGCCGTGCGGGAGGCGCTGGAGCGCCTGGGCCTGGAGCCGGGATATATCCTGTTTGTGGGGACCTGGGAGCCGCGGAAGAACCTCCCGATGTTGCTGCGGGCCTACGCCCGGCTGCTGGATCGCCGTCCGGAGGCCCCGCCGCTGGTCATGGCCGGGCGTCGGGGCTGGCTCTACCAGGAGATCCTGGAGTGGCCCCATCGCCTTCATATCGCGGATCGGTTGCGCTGGATCGAGGGGCCGGATGATCCGACGCTGGCGGCCCTCTATAATGGGGCGATCTTCCTGGTTTTCCCCTCCCTCTACGAGGGCTTCGGTCTTCCGGCCGTGGAGGCGATGGCTTGTGGGACGCCGGTGATCGTCAGCGATCGGGGCGCCCTGCCCGAAGTGGTTGGCGACGCCGGGATGATCCTCCCCGCTGAGGATGAATCCCGCTGGGCCGAGATGATGGAGGCGCTCCTGGAGGATCCCGCGGCCCGCGAGCGGATGCGGCGGAAGGGCCTGGAGCGGGCGGCGGCTTTCTCATGGGAGCGCGCGGCGGTGGAAACCTGGGAGATCTACCGACGGGTCCTGGGCCGATGACATCCTTCCTCAGGCGCGGGAGATGCCGCCGATCATCCTCTTTCTGATCCCTGAGCTCCCCGACCCTCCGAACAAAGGGGGATCCATCCGGGCTTTCCATGTGCTGCGGCGCCTGGCCCGGCTGGCGCCTGTAGGGGTTCTGGCGCTCGCCGAGCGGGCCGGCGAGCCCCCGGCGATCTGGCGATCCATGGCCCATGAGGTGTTCCTCTTCCCATGGCGCCCGCGATCCCTCTGGACCCGCCTCGGCCAGCTCCTCCTTTCCTCCCGACCGGACCTCGCCTTTCGGTACCGGGTTCCTGCTCTGGCAAGGGCATTGCAGCGCCTGCTCGCGCAACGTTCGGTTTGCGCGATCCATATCGAGGGCCTGGAGATGGCCTGGGCGGTGGAGGACCTTCTGGACGGTCCCCGGGGCGCCCGGCCGGCCCTGGTCCTGGACGAATTGAACGCGGAGTATCGTCTGCAGGAACGGTTGTTCCAGGCGGATCGAGGGGATCCCCGGCGCTGGCCTGGCGCGTTTTACTCCGGGCTCCAGGCGCGCCGGTTGCGGCGTTACGAATCCGGCATCGTGCGCCGGGTGGATTGGGTGGTCGCGGTCTCGGAACCGGATGCTCGGGATCTGGAGGCCCTGGGGACCGCCCGCCCGCCGGTGGTGGCGCCGAATGGGGTCGACACGGCGTTCTTCCATCCGGAGGCCGTAGCGCCGTTCCCCCTCGGGGAGCCGGCTTTCGTGTTCACCGGATCGATGGATTATCGCCCGAACATCGATGCCGCCTGCTGGCTGGCTCAGGCGATCTGGCCGGCCGTGCGATCTGCCCTTCCAGAGGCCCGGCTTTACCTGGTGGGTCGCCGGCCTTCTCGGGCGGTGCGCCGGCTCCAGGCGATCCCCGGCGTTCACGTGGTGGGCGAGGTTCCCGATGTGCGCCCTTATCTGGCCGGGGCGACGGTCTATGTGGCGCCCTTGCGGGCGGGGGGTGGAACGCGCTTGAAAATCCTGGAGGCGATGGCTATGGGGAAAGCTATCGTCAGCACGCCGATGGGCTGTGATGGGCTGGCCGTCGCCGATGGAGAGCATGTGTGGCTGGCCGATGGGGAAGCGTTCGCCGCGGCCATGATCGCCCTGGCCCGGGATCCATCCCAACGGAGGGCGCTGGGGGAAGCCGCGCGCCGCCTCGCCGTGGCCCGTTACGATTGGGAACAAACCCTCGCCCCTCTGGAGACCCTCTACCGGACGGAGATCCTGCGGCATGTCCCCCGAAGGGAATGATTCATCCGGATCGGGGATTGCCCCTTCGGCTATCATCATAACGGGGATATGAAGGTGGATGGGGGCGGAAGCGCTCCTGGAATTCCCGGCATGCATCTTCCTTCCGGATATCGCCATGAAAGGCTTCGCGCACTTCATCTCGGGCGTCGCGCTGGCGACGTTCTTTCCGGAGGTGGTGCGGGATGCGGCGCATGGCGCGATCGGTCCGGCGCTGGCAGGGATCGCCGCGATGCTGCCGGATACGCTGGATTTCCGCTTCGCCCGCTGGCTGGAGCAGCCGGATCGCGCGGTGGACCCTGACCCGGATCCCCCCGATCCCGGTGAGATCGCGCGGAT
Source organism: Thermoflexus sp. (assembly GCF_034432235.1). Classification (NCBI taxonomy): domain Bacteria; kingdom Bacillati; phylum Chloroflexota; class Thermoflexia; order Thermoflexales; family Thermoflexaceae; genus Thermoflexus; species Thermoflexus sp. The sequence continues at coordinate 42,725 of NZ_DAOUCJ010000086.1, forward strand.
GGTGAAAGAGGCGGTGGAGCAAGCCTGGGAAGAGAGGCGCCCGGTTCGCCTCATGCTGCACACCCTGCGCCTGGGGCCGGACGCCTGGCGGCGTTACCGGGTGCGCTTCGATCTCGGGAGGCCAGCGGTCGAGGTCACCATTGGCCCCATGGTGAGCACAGGGGGCCACCTGATCACCCCGGAGGGATCCTCCGCTTCTCCCCTCCGTCTCCCGCTTCATATCCCCATTCGTTACGATTACGATCCGGAAATCGTGGTGGATGTCTTCTCCGGCCCCTCCCTGGCCTTCGTGCCGGAGGGGAACGCGGTGCGGATCCTGTTCCTGCCCTGGCATCGCGCGTGGAGCCACTCGCTGGTCCTGGCGGTCCTCCTGGGGATCACGGCCGGGCTGGTGGGGGGCGCAGGGATCGGGTGGGTCATGGGGCTCGGATATGCGCTGCATATCCTCGAGGATCAGCTGGGATGGATGGGGAGCAACCTCCTCTGGCCGTTCACCCGCCGCCGCATGCCTGGCTTGAGATGGATGCGGAGCGTGGACCCCTGGCCGAATTTCGCCGTCGTGTGGCTCTCATTGATTCTCATCCTGTGGAACCTGGATCGCTTCTCCGCGTCTCCGCTTCTGCCGGCGTGGTTTCCCCTTCTGGCCCTCCCGGTGCCGCTGTTCCTCTGGCTGGCCAGCCGTCATCCGATATGGCGGGAAGGGTGGGATGAGGAGGATCCGGATTAGGTGGAGGCAGAGCCTTACATCTATGGGGGGTGGACCATGGGAAAGCGCGCGCTGGTGCTGTCGGGAGGGGGTGGACGGGGTGCTTATGAGGTGGGGGCGATCCGGGCGCTGTATCGGGCCGGGTGGATCCCGGAGATCTTTGTGGGCACGTCCATCGGTGCGGTGAACGCGGCCGCCCTCGCGGCGGGCTGGACCGCCGAGCGGCTGGTGGATTTCTGGATGCGCCTGCGAACCCCTCACGTTCATCGGCTTCACGGGCGGATCTGGCGGAGCCTGTTCACCACCGCTCCCCTGCGGGCGACGCTCCTCCGCCATCTGGACTTCGACCGCCTGAATGATCCGGACAACCCGCGGGTGTTGCTGGTGCTGGCCACGGATCTCTGCCGGGGATGCCCCGTGGTCTTCGCGAACCGGCCGGTTCCCAAGGCAAGGCGCGTTCGAATCGGGCCCGAACACCTGCTGGCCAGCTGCAGCATCCCCTATGTTTACCCAGCGACCCCGGTGGAGGGCAGCCTGTTCTGGGACGGAGCGGTGATGGCCAACACGCCGTTGAACGCCGCGATCGAAGCCGGGGCGGATGAGATCGTGGCCGTTCTGCTGGCGCCGATGCCCGGGAAGGCGGGCGGCTGGCCCCTTCCCCGCCATCCCCTCCAGGCCCTGGCCCTGGTGCTGGATCTGGCGCTCCTGGCGACGTTTGAAAACGATTACCGGCAGCTGGAAGCCATCAACCGGGCCGTGCGACAGGGCCGTCCCCTCAAGCCGGGCCATCGGGAGATCCACTGCCACGTGATCGCGCCAGCGGCCCCCCTTCCCCTCTCCCGCATCCTCCGTTACGACCAGCCGGGAACCCAGGCCCTGATCGCTCAGGGGGAAGCTGACGCCCAGCGGATCCTTGAAGCGCTGGGCTGGTGAGCCTCGCGTTTTCCACGTCGTGCAGTCTGCTTGAGGGCCCGCTGGATCCCTATGGCGGCCAGAAAGAGACCCCTGAGGCGAAGCCTCCGCCGCTGCCAGAGGTTCTTTGAGTAAGCCAACGAAGGGGTGGAAGTTGTCCTTCCGTTCAAGGGGATGCAAAATAGGAAGCACACCGCTGGCCTCTTTCGCGGGTCAGGATGGTTTCGGGAGCGCGCGGATGCCGATTCGGATCCTGGATCCCGGGCTGGTGGCGCAGATCGCAGCGGGAGAGGTGATCGAGCGCCCGGCCTCGGTGGTGAAAGAGCTGGTGGAGAACGCCCTGGACGCCGGTGCCTCCTGGATCGAGGTGGAAACCGAAGGCGGGGGGCGTCGACGGATCCGGGTGGCCGATAATGGGAGTGGGATCCCCATGGCAGAGGTCCCCCTGGCTTTCGCGCGGCACGCCACCAGCAAGCTCTCCTCATCGGAGGATCTGTTCCGGGTGACCACCCTGGGTTTCCGTGGAGAGGCCCTCGCGGCCATCGCCGCGGTTGCTCGTGTGACCTGTCGAACGCGTTCTCCCGAGGAGGCGCTGGGCACGGAGCTCCATATCGAAGGGGGGAAAATCCTGGCGCAGCGCCCCATCGCCCGCCCTCCGGGGACGGAGATGGTGGTGGAGGATCTGTTCTTCAACACCCCGGCGCGGCTGAAATTCCTGAAAGGGGAAGGGGCGGAGCGGCGGCAGATCGATCTCTGGATCACGCGCTACGCCCTGGCGTATCCCCACGTTCACTTTATCTTGCGCCACAGTGGTCGAGAGATCTTCTCGCTGCCGGCCGTTCGGGAACCCCGCCATCGCCTGACAGCGCTCTATGGGGTGGAGCTGGGAGACGTCCTGCTGGAAGTGGCAGAGGAGGCCGATGGGGTCCGGGTGTATGGCTGGATCAGCCCGCCCGGCGTGGATCGGCCGGATCGCCAGGAGCTGGCCTTCTTCGTGAACGGACGGTGGGTGCAGGATCGCAGGCTGCCGGCGGCGGTCCTGCAGGCCTATCATACCCTGCTCCCGGGCGGCCGCTATCCCTGGGCTTTCCTGTGGGTGGAGCTGCCGCCGGACCAGGTGGATGTGAATGTCCATCCCGCCAAGATCGAGGTCCGCTTTCGGGATCCGGATGGGGTGTTCCGCATCATTCAGCGGGCAGTGCATCGCACCCTGCGGGAGTCCACGCCCGTGCCTGTTTTCCAGAGGGCCGAAACCTTCAAGGGAGCCCCCGCGTTTCCCGCGCAGCCGGTCTCCATGGGCGCAAGAGATCTCGCGGGAGCCCCGATCGAGGAAAGCGCCTCCTCGGGTCTCCCCCCGCTCCGGGTCATCGGACAGATCCAGGCAAGCTACATTGTTGCTGAAGGTCCGGATGGGCTGTATCTTCTGGATCAGCACGCGGCTCACGAACGGGTGCTCTACGAAGCCCTTCAGGCCCAGCGGCAGGAAGGACCGCTCCCGGCTCAGCCCCTGCTGGAGCCGGTGCTGATCGACGTATTGCCGGAGGAAATGAGCCTCCTCGAGGAGAACCGGGGCCTCCTGGAGGGGCTGGGGTTTCATATCGAGCCCTTCGGCCCGCGCAGCGTCCGCGTGCAGTCCGTGCCGGCGGTCCTCGCCACCGAAGCTATCCTCTCTGTCTTCCAGGAACTCCTGCTGGATCTTCAGGAATCCCGTCGTCCCATGGAGGGGGCTCTGGAGGCCCGGCTGATCCGAAGCATTTGTAAGCGCGCGGCCGTGAAAGCCGGTCAGATCCTGAGCATGGAGCAGATGCAACATCTGGTTCGGGGGCTGGAGCGGTGCGCCATGCCGTGGACCTGCCCCCACGGGCGGCCGACGCTCCTGCGGTTCCCCATTGGACAGCTGGCCCGGCAGTTTGGCCGGGAGGAGTAGTTCGGTGGGGGCCCTGGACCCCTTCCCACATCCAGGGCCCCCTGCGCGTTTCGCTCTCATAAGGCAGGCTTACCTGCGCCCTCGGCCGATCCCACGGGGCGGCTCGTTGTCCGTATCCTTGTTTTTCTGTTTGAGAAGACCCGGCGGGAACCCGGGAGCACTATGAGTGGATAAAGCGGGCGTTGGGGAAGGGGATGGTGTGGCGAAGGGCCCGTGTTTGGCCGATCGCATGATGGCGCCCAGACCTCGACCGCCCGGATGCAGGTTGTAGAGACGATAGGCATGGCCCCATCCGATCTGACGGCCCAGCATCAGCGCCTGTGCCAGGGTCAGATCGTTGGTAGGATCCCGATCCGTTCGAGAGGCCAGGACCAGCTGCAGCGCCCGGGCGATCTCGCCGTAACCGAAGCCCTGGGCGTGAAGCGCCATCAGATCGGCGGCGGAGATCGTCACGGTGATCCCCGCCTGAGAGAATGTCTGGCTGATCCATCGCGCCAGGGCCAGGGCCACGGGATGAACCCGGGTGGCCGGAAGCGTGGGCGTGAGGGTTGGAGAGGGCGTCGGTGTCCGGATGGGTGTGGGCGTCGAAGTCGGCGTCGCGGTCGGCGTGGGGGTGGGTTCCTCCTCCAGGGGTGTGGCCCCCACTCCCCGCGCGATCGCCCACCCCAATCCCAGGGCCAGCGCGATCCCTAACGAAACACCAACCACAGTAGCGAAAATCCGTCGCATGGTGAACGCCTCCTGTTCAGGAATGGGAAGGGATCCGGTTCAACGAAGGAAGGGGATCAGGATTCTTCGCTGTGGATGGGGACCATCACACCGGATCCCGGTCCTGCCCATAAGAGGTCAGATGGATCCAACAATTTGGCTCATAACATGAACCGCTGAAACCATCCAGGAAGATACGCGTGACATTTTTTACTTTCTATGCGGTTTCATAGGAGGATGGGGGATGGGCTTACTCACCCCTCATCCCGAGGAGAAACGCTGGATCGCCCGGGCGCGGAAGGGGGACCCGGAGGCGGTGGCGGCCCTTTACCAGCATTACGCCGATGGGATCTACCGCTATCTTCTCTATCGCGTCGGCGATGCGGAGCTGGCGGAGGATCTCACCGCGGATGTGTTCCTGAAGATGATTGAGGACCTGCCGCGGTATGAGGAGCGAGGCCTTCCTTTCGGCGCCTGGCTGTTCCGGATCGCCCGGGCGCGTCTCATCGACCACTGGCGGCGGCAGCATCGGCGTCCGACGGTGGCCCTGGATAACACGGAAACCGGGCCGCAGCCGATCCAGGATATCCCGGAGGATGAGATCGCCACATCGGAGATGATCGAGCGCGCCCTGCGCGTGCTCACCGAGGAGCAGCGGGAGGTGGTGGTCCTGCGGTTCCTGGTCGGGATGAGCCTGGAGGAGGTGGCACGGGCGATGGGGAAATCCGTTGGGGCGGTGAAGGCCCTGCAGCACCGTGCGTTGGCCGCGTTAGCCCGATATCTGGAGAAGATGCGGTGATGACTTTCCATGAGAACAGCCGCGAAGCCGAGATCCTGGAGCGTTGCCTGCGCCGTCTGGAGCAGGGGGCGGATCTGGAGGCATGCCTGAAGGAGGTTCCGGAGGCTCTTCCACTGCGCCCGCTTCTGGAGGCTGCCCTCTGGCTCCAGCGGGGGCAGGCGGCCTCCCTACCTGCGGCTGCCCGCCAGCGGCTGATCCGACAAGGGCAATCCTATGCCGCCCAACGGGCGGCCCATCCCCAGGCTTCCGGGCGGGCCTTCCGATGGGCATGGGCCATGGCCGTCGTCCTTGGGTTGCTCCTGGGGCTCCTGGGTATAGGAGGAGCAGCGGAGGCCAGCCTGCCCGGCGAGCCCCTCTACCCGGTCAAGCGGGCGGTAGAAGGTCTGGTGACCATGGGGATGTCCCCCGCGGGGAAGGCCCTCTACCTGGCCGAGCGCCGCTGGTCAGAGTTCGAGGTGGCTGCCTCGCGGGGCCGCTGGCTCCCGGACCTCGCGGAGGAGAGCCTGGGTTATCTGGAGGAAGCCCTCCGTGTCGGAGCAGGGCGTCCGGTCGGAGGAGAAACGCGGCTGCGCGCCCTGTATGAGCGCCAGGGTGTCCTTCTGGAGCAAGCGGCGCAGGACGCTCCACCGGACATCCGAGCTCGCCTGGCTCAGGCGCGCCAGCGCTGGGCGGATCTGGCGATGGCTCTTGGTTATCCCGGGGAAGGGATCCCTACGCCCTCCGGCGTCGTTGAGACGCCGCTCCCGCCCGCGCCCACCGCGGAGATCCTGCGGGAGCGGGCGCGCACGCCGCCCGGCTTGGAGAAGCAGGCCACGCCGCCTGCCCTGCATACGCCACCGGGTCTGGAGAAGAGGGAAACACCGCGCCCGGAGCGTACGCCCCCTGGGCAACAGAAGAAAGGCACTCCTCCTCCCGAGCGCACGCCCCCTGGGCAAGAAAAACAGGCCACTCCTCGTCCTCCCCGGGATTCAGATGCCTCTTCCTCTGGCGGTCAGGGTTCAAAGGACTCCTCGAAAGGGCGACGGTGACGCTTTCTCCAGCTGTCGGATGCCGTTCTCAGCACCGCTCCCCAAGCCCCGGCCGGAAGGCCGGGGCTTCGTTGTCCATCCCGGATGAATCCGATAAAATGAGGGCGAACCTATCCCGAGCGGAGCGGCGATGGAACGGCTGTGGACCCCGTGGCGGATGGCATATCTGAAAGGGGAGGGCGAGACAGCGCAGGGTTGTGTCTTTTGCCGGAAGGTTGACCGCTCTGATGAGACGGAACATATCCTCCTGCGTGGACGCACGGCATACATCACGCTGAATCGTTACCCTTACAACAACGGCCACCTGATGGTCATCCCTTACGCTCATGTGCCCAGCTTGGAGGATCTGGATCCTCCGACGATGTTGGAGATCATGCAGTTGATCGCCCTCTCTTTGAGGATCCTGCGTGAAGCGTATCGGCCGGAGGGTTTCAACATCGGGGTCAACATCGGTCGGCCGGCCGGCGCTGGGGTGGTAGACCATGTCCATATCCACATTGTCCCCCGCTGGACCGGAGATACGAATTTCATGCCGGTGATTGGAAACACCCGTGTGCTTCCCGAATGGCTGGATGATACCTATCGCCGCCTCCGGCCTCTGTTCGAAGAGCTGGCTCCTCTCCTCTACGGATCCCCCGAATCGTCCTCATCAACATGAGAGGTGTCACGGGGGTTGACAGCAGTTGCCCATTTTATTAGCATTTATTGCCCGTTCTGACGACTGACTGCAACCGTGAAACTCTCCGCGCGGAACCGGGCCAGGCGAGGGCTGGAGGATGGGATGCGGGGGATGCAGACGTTTCGCTTCGAGCGGGATCCCAACGGGGCGCAGCGGGTGGCCCTGGCCAAACACGGGGGAACGCCCGTTTTGCCTACAATTGGGGTCTGTCCCGCTGCCTGGAGGCGCTGGAGCAGGGC